>JBIKUM010000263.1:0-4325 GCA_044347585.1 Terrimicrobiaceae bacterium | reverse complement strand
AACTCCTCGTCGCCACCATCCTCTCCGCCCAGTGCACGATAAAAGGGTCAATATCGTCACCAAAGACCTCTTCGCGCGCTGCCGCACCGCTGCCGATTACGCCACCATCTCGCAAGAGGAACTCGAAGCCCTCGTCCGCTCCACCGGCTTCTACCGCAACAAAGCCAAAAACATCCGCGCCATGGGTGCCGCACTCCTCGCGAAGCACGGCGGCGAAGTGCCATCCACCCTCGAAGCCCTCGCCGACCTCCCCGGTGCCGGACGCAAAACCGCCAATGTCGTCCTCGGAAACGCCTTCCAAAAAAATGAAGGCGTCGTCGTCGACACCCATGTCGGCCGCCTCTCCCAACGCCTCGGCCTCACCACCTTCAGCGACCCCATCCGCATCGAACAAGATCTCATCAAACTCTTCCCCCGCGACTCCTGGACCCTTCTCAGCCACTGGCTCATCTTCCACGGTCGCCGCCGCTGCCCCGCGCGAAAACCCGACTGCCCCAACTGCGAACTCCGCGACATATGCCCCTCCGCCAGTCTGCCCTTGGAGGGTCAACCTCCGGCTTGACCCAAGACTGAACGGCTCCGCCACCTCGCTCCCAGAAACGCCGCTTCGCGGCTGAAAAATGGGTCATGCGAGGACGATGAACCCTCCCAAGTTACGAATCGCGCTGCCGCGCGGGGCGCGAAAGAGGGGAGCACGGTCGTCCCGACCGTGAAGGAAACTGGCTTGGCAAGCTCATCGACGCCCGCGATCCGTCATTTATTTTCGAATCCTGAAGGCGTCTGTTTGTTTCTCAATGTCGTCTTCCTTCAGGATAAAAGGGATGCCTTTGAGCCATAGGCGGAGAGCTTCCCAGTGTATCAGGAAGATGATTTTGAGGGTGACGAGCGGAAATGCGAGCGTGAGGCGAGCGAGGTTGGAGGTGGTGAGTTCTGTCCGCTTGCCGGTGAGGGTGCTGATGAGGGTTTTTTGGTCGCCTTGGTAGTTGTCGATGGCGATGTGGAGGTTTTGGCCGGGGATTTTGAATCGGAAGTCAAATGCGAGGTCGAGCGGGGAGAAGGGGGAGACATAGTAGTTTTTCGGCACCCGGATGTGGAAGCCATTGCCAGACTCGTCGAGCGGGACGAGGTAGGGCTTGAGTTCGCCGAAGGTGTTGCCGACTTGAACGACGGATGTGAGCGGGCGGTTTTCTTCGTCGAAGCAGAAAAAAATCGAGATCGGGTTGAAGGTGTAGCCGAGCAAGCGGGGGAGTGTGAGGAGGCGGATGCGGGCGGGAGGCGCGGAGATGTTTTGGGTTTGGAGAAAGGTTTCGAGATTGGCGCGGAGGCCGCGTGTGTGGAATTGGAAGTAATCCTCGTTGCGGAGCGAGTAGAGATTGGGTTCCTCCGCGCTGAAGATCGGCACGGCGTGGGTGAGCGAGGGGATTTCGTCGAGATCGAGAAGGAAGAGGAAAATCCGGTAAACGAATTCGTGCGGCTTGGGGTGCAGTCTGCGGTGCATCACAGTGCACTCGTAGAGGCATGATGCCGCCGGGTGGTTCATTGGCCGAGGAGCGGGCGCAGCACAGCGGCGAGGTCCACTGCGGAGCTGTAGGCGTCCTCGTGAAACCCATGCCGGAAGTAGCTTCCGCAAAAGAAAATTCGTTGCCGAGGCGAGCGGGTGTTCAGCGTCGGGAGTTCGCGCTGCGCTTCCATGGCACGCAAGGTGTAGACGGGGTGCTCGTAGCCGGTTTGGTAGAGAATGGTCTCGGGACGGATCTTGTCGGCACCATTCACGGAGACAAAGTAGTCGCGGGTTTTGCTGACTCCTTGAAGGGCGTTCATCCAATAGTGCGTCGTCGCCTCGCGGTCGCCTTGGGCATCCTGCTCGACCCGGTAGTTCCAGGACGCCCAGGCTCGGCGGATGCGTGGCATGACGGAGTGGTCCGTATGAAGCGTGGCGGTGTTTTTTTGATATCCGAACGCGCCCAGCAGGCGGTTTTGGGCTTCATCGGGGGCTGCCAGCATGGCGAGGGCCTCGTCGGCATGGGCGGCGATGATGACGCGGTCGAACTCCAGCAGAGTTCCATCCTCGATGCGGACGGTGGCCGAGGTTTCGGATTCCTTCACTTCGACGGCTTTGGAGGGAAGTTGGACGGGGCGAAGGTGGGTGAGGAGCTTGTCTCTGTAGCTCCGCGAGCCTCCGCTGACGGTGAACCATGGGTGGTGCGTCGTGACGCCGAGGAACCCGTGGTTTTGAAAAAAACGGATGAGGCTCAATGCAGGGAAATCCAGCATCTGGCGCGGATCGGTGGACCACACGGCCGAGCTCATGGGGATAAGGTAGAGGTTGAGAAAATCGACTCCCAAGGCGTTCCGGTGCACAAATTCGCCGACGGTGCAGTTCAGCGAGTTGGGTTTTTCCAGAAGTGCGCGGGCGACTCGGAAGAAGCGCAGGATTTGGAAAACGAGGGCGTGAAAGCGCGGGTCGAGGATGTTGCCGCGCTGGGCGAAAAGTTTGTCGAGCCCCATGCCATTGTATTCGAGACCGCTCGGCAGGTGCTGGACGCTGAAGGACATTTCTGAGGGCTTCGTCTCGACGCCGAGTTCCTCGAAGAGCCGCACCAGATGGGGATAGGTGGCATGGTTGAAGACGATGAATCCTGTATCGATGGGAATTTCGCGGCCATTTTCCTCGACCGTCACGGTGTTTGTATGTCCACCGGGTCTGGCCTCGCGTTCGATGAGTGTGATATCGGCGTGGTTGCGGAGTTGCCAGGCCGCACCCATGCCGGCGATGCCGGAGCCAATGATGCCGATGCGCTCTCTCACTGCGGAGCGGATTGGTTCACCCCGGATTTGGAATAGACGCGGGCGGGGACGCCTTTGATGTTCCAGACAAGACCCAATGCGCCGAAGACACGGATCACATAGTAGGAGATGTCGATCTCCCACCAGTAAAAGCCCTGTCGCGCGGAGGCCTGGAAGTGGTGGTGGTTGTTGTGCCAGCCCTCACCGAGTGTCAGGAGCGCGAGAAGCAAGCTGTTCCGGCTATCATCACCCGTATCGAAGCGTTTTTTTCCGAAGCAATGCGTGAGGGAATTGATCGTGCAAGTGGCATGGAACAAAACCGTGGTGCTGATGAAAAATCCCCAGACGACCATTTGCCATGGCGAGGTTCCAAGTCCAGGTGCAAAGGCTTCCAGCGCGGCTCCGAAGCCGTAGAGGCCGACAAATAAAAGTGCCGGCCCGATCAAGTCGAAGCGGTTCAGGAAAACCAGCTCGGGATATTTTGCGAGATCCTTCACACGGTCGTAGTCGGTGGGAAAATTCCGGCTGCTCGTCAACCAGCCGATATGCGACCAAAGGAAACCCTTCATGCCGGGGGAGTGAACATCGTGCTCGTCATCCGAGTGCCTGTGGTGGTGGCGGTGCACGGAGGCCCACCAGAGAGGGCCGCGCTGCACGGCGGTGAGGCCGAACAAGGCAAAAAGAAATTGGGTAATCCGCGATGTGTGGTAGGCGCGGTGGCAGAAGTAGCGGTGGTAGATCGCTGTCACGGCAAACATGCGGGTGAAATAAAGAACCACGGCCGTAATGACGGCTGCCCAACTCCAGCCCGTCCAGATGACGCCGAGGCAGCCGAGGTGCAGGAAAATAAATGGAATCGCCCGGGAGAACTCAAACCGCTCCGGCATTTCCCGCACCTTCTCGGCGCCTTCGGGGAAGTGGTCCGAGTCGATGGCGTGAATGAGAGGAGCGAAGAGTCGGTTTAGCACAGGCATCGGTATCAATCCTCCGCGACTCCGAGGAGATCAAGTATGCGGTTCAAGTCGTCCGTCCCGTAGTATTCGATCTGGATTTGGCCCTTCTTCTCGGAGTGGTTCACTTGGACGCGGGTAGCGAGTCGGTGGGTGAGGAGGTTTTGCACGCGTTGAATCGCTGGTGCAGGCTCGCTGGTGACTCCGGTGCCGCTGCGGCGTGGTCGGGTGTGGCCGGTATCCGCCAGCTTTTGCGCGGCCATTTTTTCTGCAATGCGCACAGAGAGACTTCCCCGCACGATCTGGTCGGCGAGCCATTTTTGTTCGCTGTGGTTTTTCAGTGAGAGCAGGACTTTGGCGTGTCCCACGGAAATTCGTCCGTGTTTCAAAAGTGATTGCGCATCGGATTCCAGATCAAGCAACCGCATGGCATTCGCGACCGAGGCCCGGCTTTTCCCGACGCGGCGCGAGATTTCCTCTTGGGTGAGGCTGAATTCCTGATGCAGCCTGGCGTAGGCGGCCGCTTCTTCGATCGGATTCAGGCCTTCGCGTTGGAGGTTTTCGATGAGGGCGAGTTCCAGAACTTCA
>JBIKUM010000605.1:0-4346 GCA_044347585.1 Terrimicrobiaceae bacterium | reverse complement strand
CGCCGCTGTGGCATCGGCTTCGTCAGATGGGTTTCGAGCCATTCTCACGCACCGCGAATGGGGCGGTGGACCTCGACGGCTACGTTCCGCCCGAGGATGCCCCTCTTTCGGAGAGCGACTCCGGGACTTCGAACTCGCCCCCCCGCCAGGATGCAGTCCCGCCAACGCGTGCCGCCGGAGACGGGGTGCGCGCAGGCTCCCGGGGCTCGAGTTCGGAATCGTCGGTCGATGGCGAGGATGAATCGGTCTCGGTTGATTCGCCGGCACCCCAGAACCCTCCGACCGTGACCGGACAGCGGCCGTCCAAGGTCGGGTTGGGCGATGGATTGTCGGAGGGGGCCCAAGACGCTGCGGAAGGCGACGAAGAGGATGAAGAAGCCGAGGTCGATGACGAGGTCGATGGTCAGGTCGATGACGATGATGACCTCGTCATCGGAAAGCCACGTCGAGCGGGTGACGATCAGACAAGTCTCTTTGGCGTCGAGGCGGGCAGCACCTACACGTTGTCCGGCATGGCCGAATACGTCGTCTGGGACGCTCGCAAACTGCCGGATCCGCGAGTCGCTCACATCAAGGAGTTGGTGAAGGGCTTGGAAGCGATCATCGAGGTCGAGGGACCGGTACTCTGTTTGCGGGCCTATGAGCTCTTTGCCCGGGCGAGCGGACTCCAGCGGATTCACTCCGGAACCCGTTCCCGCTTCAATCAAGCGATTCAGCGAGGCGTTCAGGAGGGCCGCTTCGTGGTGTCCGACGGCTATGGCACGCAGTATCAGATGAATCGATTCGTGCGGCTGAAGGGCACCCCGGAAACGCGGCTGCGGACCAACGGCCCGAGGACGCTGGATGAGATTCCGCCGGCGGAACTCGCCGCACGCATGCGGGCGATCGTTGAGCACGAGAAACCAGACGATCGCGAGGAGCTCTTCCAGCGTCTCCTGGAGTCGCTCGGCTTCACTCGCCTGTCGACCCAAGCCCGATCGAAGTTCGAGGAGGCGTTCAAACGGAGTCAGCCGCCGATTCGGCTCGGGTAGCACCGGGATCAGGCCAGTCACCTCGCGTGCTGAAGAGAGGTACCACGGGCGGCGCGATGCCATCTACTCTCGGAGTGAGTACCCGCGTTTGAGGCTGTGTGGAGACAGTGTGGGCCTAGGTCTGTTGCCACGGATGCGCATCACCGGAAGAACTCGTGCGACATACGCGATCGAGTCCGACCGGGGATCCGTAGCACTCGAGGAGGCTCAGGGAACCTAGGCACGTCGCAGGCAACAGTCGAAATTCATGTTCTACCGAAATCGCAGCGCGGGCCCCACGGCGGCCTTGACCGCGGGCCAAGGTGCCGTCCGATCCGCCGATTCGCCGAGGGCGGTTGCAAACTCCTCAAAGGTGGTGATGAGTCGGCGTCGGACCAGCGGTGAGCCCGCAGCGACGCCCCTGAGCGCTTCCCTCAGCTTCGCGTCCACGGCCTCGGTGCCGTGAGCGGTGGCGAAGGCAACTCCCTTCGAAGCGGGCTCCGAGCCCACCAGCTTTGCGAGTGCTGAGTGCTCCTGATCGGTCACCACGTCGTCCGCACAAACGAGCCTTACAGACAGCCAGAGAACGACCCTCCGAAATACGTCCTCCTCCATGGCGGAGAGCCGGCCATCACCAAGGTCAGCCAACCTGCGGGCGATCTCACCGTCGACGGTGGAAAGTGCCTCGACACCACTACCGGTGCCGCTCAATCCGCAGTACTCCGATGTCTTGGCAAAGCGCAGCAACGCCCAGAGCCGAAGTGGCAATGAGGGATGGGATTGATGCAGTTCCCACTCTCTGCTCACCTCATCCGGTTCACGCTCGATCTGCGCAATGAACTGATCGATGTCGAGACCGACCGCGGCTCCGGTCAATCCTGACGCGATCTTGACCATCACATGGGAAGCCGTGTAAACGCTGCGGACGGCGAGCAAGCCAACTCGGTCGGACGAAATCTCCGCTGCTCGTTGTCTTGAGCGAGCCTGCAGCGCCTCGAATTCGGTCTCCTCGGCGTCATCACGGGAGTGATTCAGCCCGAGGTGTCCCAGTTCATGCCCGATCGCAAACTCAAGCTCCGTGGGTGTCAGGAGCGTGATCAGTCCGCTGTTGATCACGATGACGGGGCGTTCCGCAATCCCGAACATCGGAGCGAGAGCATTGGCGCTTGGCTCATTGACGACGTAGACCTCTGGGCTTTGATCAAGCTGCAGGGCCTCCGAAACCCTTTCGATGCAACGGCTAAGCGTGGGTGTCAACCGGGGAGTGGCGCGGAGTCCAAGGCTGCGAACTCTCGCGACATAGTCCGACACCCGCATTCGCGCACCTTGGCTCCCTTCGGTCGGTTCGTCCAGAACGAACCGAACCGACTCGCAGAGTTCACGGAACTCGCTACCATCAGGCATTGGTGAGTTCTCGCCGCATTCGGGTGATTCTCTCCAGTCGCGCCGAAGCGTCAGCTGCAACGCTGGGGTCCTGATGGGTGACGCGGGAGCGCCATTTCCTGAACTCGTTGTTCAGGAACTCGATCTTTTGCTCTTTGGACAGCCCGTTGGGCATTCCAACGAGGGCGGCATCGGCCGCTCCGGCGTACATGGACATCCTCAGGTGCCGCTCGTGCGATTCACGTACAAACTCGGGTTGGAGCGACAGGCTTGCCGCGATCTGGTCAAGAACCCGCAGTTCCTGCTCGGCCGCCTTGCCATCCGCGGCAACTGTCTGCACGCACAGTTCGTAGGCTACTTGGCTGAGGGTGGGATCATCCTCCTTGCGGATCTTCTCGGAGAGCGAACGGATGAGATCGGCCGGCAGCATGGATCCGCTCTGAATCGCGGTCGCGGTCTCTTGCAATACCTCAGTGACCTTTTGCCGACGTTCCTCCGCATCGGAGACATTGGCGAGTCTCTCGGAGAAGTAGCGCCGGATCACGGTCGTCTCAGCCTTGTCCATGTGACCATCGGAGGCGCATACGGCGATAGCCAGCATGGCGACTGTGCGATCCTGCTCCTGCCGATGTTGCTCGAGTTCGAGGTAGCCCACACGCTTCTGGTCGTGCCAGCAGGAGCAGCTCGCGTGACCGTACACCCGAGACCCGCCGACCGCCTGGAAAGCGATCACGATGCCGAGTTTGCGGCGGCCTCGCTTTGGCAGCCCGAAGGCAAAGACCGGGAGCACCGCAACCGGCATCTCGGTCATGCTGCTGAACTCGTAAGGGACCTCGATCTGCCGCTCAAACTGGAAGAGGCCGTCGTCGTCAGACTGGCTATCCAGCGAGCAGAAAATCGGGTATGGGTCGTTTGGATCATCCGTCACATCGAGAGCCACTACCTTCACAACCACGGGGCACTTGGCCTGCGGCACCATCAGAGGACCCGACACCAAGACGCGAACAATCTTGTGTTTGGTTCCGTCGTCAGTGGTGAAGTCTTCGTCAACGCACTTCGCCTGAAGGCCCCCTTCCGCAGATCGTAGGGGCTGATCAGGCACAGATTGGGCGCGCGACTTCGGCTCGCTTGACGAGTTGGCCTTGACGATTGCGGCGACTACGCCCACAACGAACAGGAATGCGAGGACCTCCATGGCATACTCCGATCAAGAAATGACGAGATCGTCAAGAGAATTCTCGTCGATAGCGACCGCGTCGGTCGCTCGCTTCTTCTTCTCCACCAAATCAAGGTCGAACTGTTTCACTTGGCCCGTGTGCATGTCTTTGAATTGGGCATGCATCCGCTGATTGGCGTCGTAGGTATACGTGACCTGTATCTCGCAGCCTGCCGGACGATCTGGAGCAAGCTCCATCACGCCTTCAGCGATGACGTTCACGAAGTTGGGATCGCCCTCGTCTGCCTGGGCCTGAGTGATCGTGCACCGTATCTCCCGTTGGTCGGCGTAGCGAGTGCAAAAGCTCTCGGTCTTTGAGCAGGGGATTTTCGTGTTCTTCGGGATGAGGATCGTGTTCCGCAGTTGCTCGCGGCCGAAAGCACTCTCCACGGCGATCGTCCCGTAGCTCCAGTTCGTCACGTCTTGAAGGCGCATGCGATTGAGCGAGTCCGCGGCAGCACCGACAACACTCAACTTGCCCTGTTGTTGAAGGATGATGCCTGCCTGAATCGCTGCGCCCAAGGCGACGGCCTCGTCCGGGTTCACGCCGCGCACGGGCTCCTTGTTGAACTTCCGTCGAAGCATCTCTTGAACCGCGGGGATTCGGGTAGATCCTCCGACCAGCACCACGGCGTCGATGTCCTTGGCCGCGCAGTTGGCTTGTGAAAGGGCGTTCTCGATCAGCATTTCGGTGCGAACGAGGTGCTCGGCGATGACCGATTCGAAGGTGCGACGGT
>JBIKUM010000456.1:0-4358 GCA_044347585.1 Terrimicrobiaceae bacterium | reverse complement strand
GCGCCTTTGCAAGCGCCTTCATCTTGAACCAGGGGGTGCCCATCTTCACCCCCAGCGACTTCACTTCATTGCTGCGAGCAACCGCACAGCCATCGTTATTGGAAAGCACCACCACGGGGACCGACTCTAGTCGCGGGCTAAAGACTCGCTCACACGAGACATAGAAATTATTGACATCGACGAGCGCAAATTGCGGCTCGCTCATGACGGGCTTTTAACCCCATAACGGCGCACCACGCCCACCACAACACCCCAGATCAAAAGCTCACCGCCATCGCCACACACAAGCGCTGAATAGGCCGGGTTCTCGGCGCGTAACTCCAGTTTGCCGCGGTGCTTAAAGAGGCGCTTGAGCGTGTATTCGCCCTCCACCACCGCAACCACGATGTCGCCATGCTTTGCCTCGCAGGAGCGGTCAACGATCACCTTGTCGCCCTCCTCGATACTTGCACCGATCATCGAGTCACCCTTGACTGAAAAGATGAAGCTTGCTGGCTTGTTACGAACCAGATAGTCATTCAAATCCAGATGGTCTTCGACATAGTCTGACGCTGGCGAAGGAAAGCCTGCGCTTAGTCGGTGGCTTAAAAGGCGCAGCGGCTCGTGGCTTGAGCGCGCAAGCGGTCGGGCTGGCAAGGGGTCTAGGTTTGACGCCTTACGAAATGTCGGTGGCATAACCATGGGATAACAATCGAGTTACTTTTGTTGCTGTATATGCAAACGGGCTATCCATTTAGCTCCACTAATTGGTGTACAGTAGCTGTATGGATATCCATACTTTATCACCAGTTGCTGGAAAGGACTATCCGCGCACTTGGAACGAATTCCAAAGTTGGTTTGCAACTGAGCAGGATTGTGCAAACTATCTGGCAGGTCTACGGTGGCCCAGTGGGTTTATCTGTCCCGCTTGTCAACACTTAGCGCCGCCTTATAAGGCTACGAGAGGACGCTTGCTTTGCATCGCCTGCAAGCATCAGACCTCGGTCACTGCTGAAACAATCTTCAGCAAGACGAGGACGCCGTTGAAGGTTTGGCTGGCTGCTGCTTGGTACTTAACCAATCAAAAACACGGGGTCAGCGCACTGGGGTTACAACGGGTGCTTGGCTTGGGGAGCTACCAAACAGCCTGGACCATGCTTCACAGGTTTCGCCGTGCCATGGTCAGGCCCGAGCGGACCATGCTCAGCGGCACGGTCGAGGTCGATGAAGCCTATATACCCATCAACGATAGGCAGCCAACGGTTGCGGGCGTTGGACGCAAAGGCCATACGCATAAAGTGCAAGTCATCATCGCTGTCGAAATGCTCGAGCCGAAAGGGTTTGGTCGTATCCGCCTAAGAAGGA
Organism: Terrimicrobiaceae bacterium; assembly: GCA_044347585.1. GTDB lineage: Bacteria > Verrucomicrobiota > Verrucomicrobiia > Chthoniobacterales > Terrimicrobiaceae > UBA967. The sequence goes on along the minus strand of JBIKUM010000456.1, from coordinate 3,014 downwards.
TCGCTCGCGACGATACGGACACGGTGACACGATTTGTCCAGACCATGATCGAGGCGGGAAGCGTTGTTTGCACTGATGGGTTAGCCTCGTATCGCAAACTCAAGGACCTCGGCTATCTTCATAATAAAATCGTAATGCTCGGCTCCGACTTACCAGCGCATGTCACATTGGCAGGCGTCCATCGCGTTGCGGCGTTGGTCAAACGCTGGATCCTTGGCACTCATCACGGAGCCGTCGAACCCGATCAGCTCGATGCTTACTTGGACGAGTTCGTCTTTCGCTTCAACCGAAGGCATTCTAGATCAAGGGGAATGCTGTACTACAGATTACTTCAGCAGGCCGTAGTTACAGATCCCATAACCTACAACGACATCAAAGGAAATCTCTCGAGATCATCCTCTTAGTGGAGCTAAATGGATAGCCCGTATATGCAACCAGTATAAATCGAAATCCCCGTGTGCACCAACGAGGCAGGTGTATCGCCGTCACCCGCGAATCTTAAGTTTGAACCTGCCCCTTTGTACTAAGCCCTCAGCAGCGCCTGATGATAAGCCTCTCGCGCACTCTTGCAAGCTCACGCGCAGCAGCGTCCTTCTTTATTTTGGTCGACTTCTGGTCAGTAAGTTCGGCAACCAACGCCACATGGATAGCATGACGTTTAGCAGCGGCCTAACCCTACGTGCCCAGCCGAATTTTGCCCTAAGGGTAGTGTATTCATAACTCAAATCAGCGCCAACGAGTCCATAATCTTTCTCAAGAGATAACCCAAGCTGCGGGCCAGAACGTTGAGCCTTTTCAGCAAGTTCAATCCTGCAACCGTCCTGGAATCGAGTGTCTTTCCTCCCCCTCGATAGCCCAATTTGGCCAGGCACCTTACTTAACTTTAATAAGATGAGCACAAAGCGGATTGATCAACGGATTAGCAGAATCTTGGTACGAGGAAAGCAAAGTGACCCATCGAGTTCTTAACCTCACACGAAGAGGTATGCTCAGTGCCTTGGGTGTTTGCTGCCCAGCGTGGTCGTCCCTAACACTTGCTCAAGGCCTCGTCATGGATTTCACTCTACCTGCGACCATGCGTGACTGTTGGATTGTCAATGACGGGGTTATGGGCGGCGTATCCCAATCCAGTCTCAGGCATGATCCCCAGGGCATGATTTTTGACGGTCAGCTCTCTCTTGAAAATAATGGTGGTTTCGCTTCCATGCGATCTCCGGCTAGGTTTGAAAAGGAGACTCAGGTTCTAGAGCTTACAACCAGGGGTGACGGTAAGCGCTTTAAGCTTATCTTACGCACCGAGGCTGCGGTCCGCGTGACCTACCAATCCGACTTTGTTTCAGAGGCTACCTGGCACACGCACCGTTTCACCACCTCGCAGTTCATCGCGAGCTTTCGCGGCAGATCGGTTCAAGCGCCACCACTTTCGTTTTCTGATGTTATTGAGCTAGGTATCTTGATCGCCGATAAGCAAGAGGGAAGCTTTAGGCTACAGTTGAAGACGATTAAATCCTTATAGCGGTCGACCTCCAGTTGAAGGGCTTTCAAGAGGGTATTTAGACGATCTCACCCAAGACCACGGTGAGGCAGTTCATAATGTACATCGTGCACCATAGCCTCAATTTTCGCTACTGGATAAGACGCAACGAGGTGGCCATCGATCCGGTCTATCATGGATTACCTAGTCGACCTCCCCTTCAATGAAGACAAATCACAGACTAAGAAAGTAACTATGTTCGATTGGATCTCAAAACTTTTCAAATCAAAACCTAACGAGACCGTTACACCTTTCGCTGAACCAAAGAAGCAATCAGATGACGACTTCATGACGCAAGCACTTATTTTTCCCAGCGCAAGCCAAGCCCTCCGCCCAAATATCTCTTCTGATCATTCAGATGAAGGCACTAGTGATGGCGGTAGCTCTGCTAGTGATTGAAATCCGTGCCTCTACGCTTGAAATCGAGGCACTCAGCGATAAAGATCGCAAGATCTTCCTTAAAGTCATGCCTCGCGAAAGTTGGGTTTTGAATTGAAAAAGTATAGCTCTTAATTACATACTTTATTACCTCAACACCTTTTGGCACTGTAAGTTACTAATTTACAAAAGCTTTAAAGGAACTAGATACGATCATGCTTCCGAGGTTTGAGCGCCCGATTCGTCACCATTCAAAACAATAATTTGCGTGCGGATTTACGCAACCCACCCATCAATTCCTGAGGGGCTGAATGGCGACTCTTCGGGCTACTGCTTCGTTTTGCTGCGCACCGAGCGCCATTTAGATTGTGGGTGATGCCGTCGATGAATAGACGGCTTCTGGGGTTAAAAACTAGCGCACCACAAGTTTTACAGAGAGTTCAGCGCCTTTGGCACTCTTATTAGTCCACATCCAACAATAGTTCTGCTTCGAGGTAGCAACGAAGCCGCCCTCATCGGTCGCCGTTTCGCGCTTCCTCAGGGCATAGACGGCTTTGTCCCCAACATGATGGTGGATGTTGAAATCCAGATTTTGAAAAGAGCTATACCACCAATCAATCTTCGTTCCCTTTTCAAGATCTGTGCAAACCTCAAAAGATTTTCCACTTTTAATAGCAAATTCAGAGGTAAACGCTCTTAGCTTGGACAGATCTACGGACACCACATCTTCGCCCCTAGCAGGCTGAGAAGACAACAATAGGATCGAAAAAAGCAACGAGAGCACTGGGTACTTGTGTGGGCCTGGCTTGAGGATGTCCATGCTTAGGTTCCTTTTACCAAGCCATAGCTTGGTAAAATCGTTGACATACCGTCAGCCCTCACCAGTAATACATTGAAGGCTTCCGACCTGCCTTGAGAGGCTATCCTATCGATGCTAGGTGATCCACTAAGCATATCGGGCACGGCAAGGCCCAATGCGACAGGCGTTTCATTGAGTAAACGATGTATCTCACGCAAAGGTACTTGGCCCCTCAAGAACGTGGCCACCAACGGTTGCTGTGTGACAAGATCCATAGCGGCGTGGTAGACCAAGCGAAGCGCA
>JBIKUM010000260.1:0-4369 GCA_044347585.1 Terrimicrobiaceae bacterium | reverse complement strand
GCGCGGTTTTTTTCGAGCCGCCGATGGAAGGAGGGAATCCACCGCTGGAAAAAATCAATGCGGCCGCCCTCGCCAAGGGAGCTCTGGAGATCGAGCGTGGCGAGCCTTGCGAGATTCTGCCCCTGTTGGCGCGCGGAGGCACGGCGGGCGGTGCCATGCCAAAGGCCCTCGTGCTTTTGTATTCAGATGGGAGCCTGCGTGTCGGGGAACCGACCGGCGATGGAGGGCTGCCAGGCATTCTCAAGCTCGACCTCTCAGCGGACGGCGCAGCTGTTCGATGCGAACAGGCGATCACACAAATGGCCCGCAGTGCCGGCGTGCGCGTGGTGGAAACGCGATTGATCGAGGAATCGCCGGGCTCGCCGGGGGCGCATTTATTCGTGAAGCGCTTCGATTTGGTGGAGGGGAACGGGCGGCGGCTTGTGCATTTCCACTCGGCCGCCGGACTCCTGCACAAGACCGCCGATGCGCTCGACTACCGCGACCTCTTCCGACTCGCGATCCAACTTCACACGCCGCTCAAGGACATCCGCGAAGTGGCGCGGATGATGATTTTCAATGTCCTCGCCTCCAATCTCGACGACCACGGCAAGAACCACGCCTTCCAACTCGACGAGGCCACCCGCACCTGGAGCCTGACCCCAGCCTACGATCTCACTTTCTCGCTAGGCATGCTGCAACGCCGCATGACAATCTCAGGCGAGGTGTGGCCAAGTGGAAAAACCATGGAAGCCCTCTGCCTTGAAGCAGGCCTGACGGCGGAGGAATACAACGAAATCCTCCAAGCCGTGAAGACCGCCACTTTGGAGTGGAAGCGTTTCGCCAAAGAGGCCGGGGTGCCCGCCGCACTCACAACGGAGGTGGAACAGCGCCTGCAAAAAATGCGGCAGGAAGTTCTCGGAGATGAATCGGAATGAAGGGAAAAATGGCATGTCGAAAATCGAAAACCGACTTCCAGAAACCTGAATTCATCCCGACACTGCACTTGCAAATCTTGGCTGGCGGCCTTTACCCCGAGGCGCAAAGCGGTTGCAAAAATGGGGCATACCAGAGGATGCCCCTCCCCAGGTCACGATTCGCGCTTTCGCGCGGGTATGAAGCGCGGAGTTACATGACGAAGTGCCTTCGGTGTCAGTGCGAAGCGAGTGCGTTGGTCGCATGCTCTCCCGCAGTTTGTTGCCTCAAAAATACGCTCTCGCATTTTTTTGAGGCCGATTTATACCATCCGTCGTGACTGAAATGCAGCCAGTGCGCGTGCGCGCCAAGTTTTTCTTCGAGGGGGATAAAAAGTTTTTCATCAAGGGGGTGACCTATGGGCCTTTCGCGCCTGATGCGCAGGGTGACCACTTTGGGACTCCCGAGGCGGCTGCCAAGGATTTCGACATGATGGTCGAGGCGGGCGTGAACCTTGTGCGCATTTACTATGTGCCGCCGCGCTGGTTCTTGGATCTGTGCGCATCGCGGGGCATTCGGGCGCTGATCTCGATCCCATGGGCGGAGCATCTGGAGTTTCTCAACAACCCGAAAATCCGCAACGAGGCGAAGAAGGCGGTTCGCGACGGGGTGCGCAAAAACGCAGGGCATCCGGCCGTCTTTGGTTATCTGGTCGGCAATGAAATCCCGACGACCATGGTGCGCTGGCTGGGTGCGCGGCAGGTCACGGAATTCGTCGAGCAACTGATCAACATCGGCCGCGAGGAGGACCCTCGTGCACTTTTCTCCTACGCCAGCTATCCTCCCACCGAGTATCTCCTGCCGCAGAATAGCGACTTCGTGACATTCAATGTCTACCTGCACCGGCAGGATGATTTCGACCGCTACTTGGCGCGCCTTCAAAATCTGGCCGACGACAAGCCACTCATCCTTGGTGAATTCGGCATGGATACGATCCGGCATCCCGAGGAGGAGCAGGCGGAGATGCTGCGCTGGCACATCGAGAGCGTCGTTCGCGGGGGTCTCGCTGGCACGATTGTCTATGCCTGGACGGATGAGTGGTTCCGCGGCGGGCAAGAGATTTTAGACTGGGCATTCGGCTTGGTGCGGCGCGACCGGACGAAAAAGCCGGCCTTCGAGACCGTGAAGAGCCTCTTCTTCGGCGAAGGCTCGATGACCTCGCGAGTCAAGCTGCGCGAGTATCCAAAAGCCTCGGTGATCGTCTGCTCCTACAACGGAGGCAAGACGCTCGACCGCTGCCTGACCTCGCTCAAGGACATCAATTATCCAAACTACGAAGTCGTCCTCGTGGATGACGGCTCGAAGGATGACACGCAGGAAATCGCGGCGCGGCATCCCTGGATCAAAAACATCCGCCAAGAAAACAAAGGCCTGAGCTTCGCTCGCAATGTCGGCGCCCATGAATCAACGGGCGATGTCATTGTTTACACCGACAGCGACTGCATGGCTGATCCAGACTGGCTTTACTACCTCATCGGCACACTCCTGAGCGGAGACTTCGCCGGAGTCGGTGGACCAAACATTTCGCCTCCTGCAGAAAACTGGGTTCAAGCCTGCGTGGCTGCGGCTCCCGGTGGACCAAGCCATGTGTTGCTCACCGATGTCGTGGCCGAGCACATTCCCGGCTGCAACATGGCATTCCACCGTTGGGCGTTCAACCAAGTGGGCGGCTTCGATCCGGAATACCGCAAGGCGGGTGACGATGTGGACTTCTGCTGGCGTCTCCAACAAAGCGGCGGCGTGATCGCCTTCAGCCCGGCTGCCATCGTCTGGCACTACCGGCGTTTCACTTTGCAAGCCTTCCGCAAACAGCAGGAGGGCTACGGCGAAGCGGAGTCCATGCTGCGCTTCCAGCACCTTGTCTTCTTCGGCCCTACCGGCACAGCCAAGTGGAAGGGCCAGATCTACGGCGCGCCGCGCTTCACCTGGCTCGTCAACAAGCCGATTATTTATCACGGCATCTTTGGCGAGGGGCTTTTCCAATCCATCTACCCCACCCCGCAGTCAGATGTCGCCGCCTACCTGAGCAGCATCGAGTGGGTCGCACTGACGGCATTAGTCTTTGCGGCATCCATACCAATCCCATTTCTGCGCATCGTGCCTTACCTCATGTTTGGAGGAACATTGCTTGTCGCCCTTTCCTACATGATCCATGCGCGCTTGGAGGCCAAGCACGACACGGTTCCGGCACGCCTGCTGGTCGCATTCCTCGCATTGGCCCAACCGCTCGTTCGTGGATGGGCGCGCTATTTCACTTGGCTGAAATTCAAGCGCACTCCCCCGGCAGTCATCGCCACGCAGGAAAAAAACTTCAAACGCTCGCGTGGCAGCACTAGCAATCTTCGATTCTGGAGCGAGAATGGCCATGGACGCGAACTCCTGCTCAAGGAAACAATCGACGCTCTCGAAAGCGAAGGCTGGAACTACTCAATCGATACAGGCTGGAAGGACTGGGATGTCCAGATCTACGGCAGCTTCTGGTGGGGCATTCAAATGCGCTCGGTGACGGAATACCATGGCGGGCCGAAATGCCTGACCCGTGTGCACCTGAAACTTCGCATGGTGGCGACTACCATTTTGATGAATTTCATCCTGCTCGCGATTTTGGCTTATCAACAGCTACTGATTCCCAATGCCCACTGGTGGCCATGGGTTCCCTACGGCATCTTCGTTTTGGTCCTCGTCCGCCGCGCTCGCCGCCTCCAACGCCGCGTAACAGACCTCGTGGAAAACGCTGCCTTGCGGTGCGGATTCACCCGCATCACAAAAAATTCCTGACCCATGTCGGGCCACATAAGCGACTACCACTACGACCTTCCGCCGGAGCTGATCGCAACGACGCCAACCGTGCGCCGCGACGAGTCCCGCATGCTTGTGCTTCACCGCACAAGCGGCCAGATCGAGCACCGAAGCTTCCGGGATTTTCCCTCGTTTATTGGCGAAAGTGACATCGTTGCGCTTAATGACTCGCGCGTCATCAAGGCCCGCCTGCTCACAGATCCTCCGGGAATCGAAATTTTCCTGCTCGAGAATCTCGGCGGCACTCGCTGGAACTGCCTCGTCAAACCTGGCCGCAAACTTCGTGTCGGAACGCGCGTGGAGATTGCCGGCACGACAGCGGAAGTCGCTGAAGTCCTGCCCGGAGGTGAGCGCATTATGCAATTCGACCAAGCACCCGATCTCGAAAAGCACGGCCACATGCCACTGCCGCCCTATTTCAAGCGGGAGGCCGAAAAGCTCGACGACGAACGCTACCAGACAGTTTATGCGAACACGCCAGGCTCGGTGGCGGCTCCCACGGCGGGCCTGCACTTCACGCCCGAGATTCTTTCCCGAATTACACACGCTTTTCTGACCCTTCATGTCGGCGCAGGCACTTTCCTGCCGGTGAAAACCGAAAACATCACCGACCACG
>JBIKUM010000259.1:0-4372 GCA_044347585.1 Terrimicrobiaceae bacterium | reverse complement strand
TGCTCTACGGGCTCACGCACAACTACACCGGCTACCCGCTCGTCAAGGAAGCCCGCGAAATCGTCCGCTCCGGTCGCCTCGGCAAACTCCGCAAGGTCATCGTGGAGTATCCGCAAGGCTGGCTGGCCACGCGCATCGAGGAATCCGGCCAAAAACAAGCCGCCTGGCGCACCGATCCCAAGCGCTCCGGCGCCGCAGGTTGCATCGGTGACATCGGCACCCATGCCGAGAATCTCGCCGAATACATCACCGGCCGCCGCATCAAGGAACTCGCGGCCGACATCACGGCTTTTGTCGAGGGACGACTCCTCGACGACGACGCCAATGTGCTGCTTCGCTTCGAGGGCGGTGCCAAGGGAATCCTGCATGCTTCCCAGATTTCCGTGGGCGAGGAGAACAACCTCAACATCCGCATCTACGGCGAGACCGGTGGATTGGAGTGGAACCAACGCGAGCCAAACACCCTCCTGCTGAAATGGCCCGACAGGCCCGTGGAAATCCTCCGCACCGGCATGGGCTATCTTGGCAAAGCGGCTGCCGCAGCCACCAGAACCCCGCCCGCTCATCCGGAGGGCTACTTGGAAGCCTTCGCCAATATCTACCGCAATTTTGCCAACCACCTCGCCAGCGTCATTGACGGAACCACCCCCGATCCTGTCTCGCTCGACTACCCCGGCATCGAAGACGGCATTCGCGGAATGGCCTTCATCGAGGCCGTTGTCGCAAGCTCTCAAGCCAACGCCCGCTGGACGCCGCTTCAGGGTTAAGAAAAAAGATGAGGTTTTTTATATTTGCGGAAAAAGGGTTTATAAAAATTTATGCGACCCAATATGTCTTTTCTGCTCACAGGAAATGCGGATCAAAACAACTGGCGCAGCCAACTTCCCAGCAGAATGAAACAGCTGTTCCACATGTGAGCGATCAATGATAGCGAGTTTATCAACTTATACTTGAAATTGATTATAACTAAGTATAACAGCTTAGAATAGGGATCCGATCAAAAATCCTTTTTCGCCGGGAGCTGGCTCTCCCCCACCAGAGCTGGTGGGACGCGAACCGATCTTGGAACAAGCACGCGTGCTATTGGGCCGCATCCGCAATGGCAAATCGGAGAAAAGCCTTTTGTTAACCGGCCTGCGAGGAGTGGGAAAGACGGTTTTGCTGAACGAAATCCGGCGCATGGCGAAAGACGACGGATATCGCACCATTTTCATTGAAGCACATGAAAACAAAGCTCTGGGACCGCTATTGGCGACACAGCTCAAGGCGGTGTTTTTCGAGTTGGACCGGATAGCGCATGCCGGAGACCGAGTCAAACGGGGGCTGAGGGTGCTGCGCAGTTTCGTGGGGGGGTTGAAGCTTTCGCTGGGCGAGGTGGAAATTGGCTTGGATATTGAGCCGGAACGGGGTGCGGCGGACAGCGGCGACATCGAGCAAGATTTGCCAAACCTCTGCGAAGCGGCGGGAGAAGCGGCCCAAGAGCGTGGAACAGCCATCGCGGTCTTGATCGACGAAATTCAATACTTCAGCCAAAAGGAACTGGGGGCTTTGATCATGGCAATGCACCGGATGCAACAACGCCAACTCCCTCTTGTCCTGCTGGCGGCAGGCTTGCCCGTGTTGCCGGGTCTCGCTGGAGAATCAAAATCCTACGCGGAACGCCTTTTCGCTTTTCCGAATGTGGGGGCCTTGTCAGAGAGGGATTCTGCGAAGGCCGTGAGCGAACCCGCACTGGCGAACGGAGTAGTGGTCGAGGCGAATGCCCTCGCCGAAATCCACCGCCTCACGAAAGGCTATCCGTATTTTATTCAAGAATGGGGCTACCAGACATGGAATCTTGCTGACGCCAGCCCGATCACCATGCAAGTGGTGCAAGCCGCCACAGGAGCTGTCATGCCGCGTCTTGATCAAAATTTTTTCCGGGTCCGTTTCGACCGCCTTACACCAAGCGAGAAGAATTTCCTGCGAGCAATGGCCGAACTTGGCCCGGATGCGCACCGCACAGGCGATATCGCAACTGCTCTCGGCGTGAGAGTGTCAAGCATCGGTCCTGTGCGTTCCAAGCTGATCAAGAAAGGAATGATCTACAGCCCGGCGTATGGAGACATGGCCTTCACGGTGCCGTTGTTCGACGAGTTCATGAAGAGGGCTATGCCGACTTTCCAATCTAAACTTTAACCAATCCCCCGCCGCTGCTGCCTTCGCGAAGAGGAAGTTGGTGGCAGCGTTTGCCAACATCTACCGCAATTTCGCCAACCACCTCGCCAGCGTCATTGACGGAACCACCCCCGATCCCGTCTCGCTCGATTACCCCGGCATCGAAGACGGCATTCGCGGCATGGCCTTCATCGAGGCCGTTGTCGCGAGTTCACAAGCCAACGCCCGCTGGACGCCGCTCCAGGGTTGAGCTGACCGTAGGGGGAGCAAAAGGATAGAGGCGCCGAACCTGCCCCGCCGTCATTCCGTCTTTCAGTTCACTGCTCGCCCAAACCGAGCATGCGCGCGTCGCGGGCATAGGCGCCTGGAGGCATGCCATGGCGTGCGCGGAACAGACGGTTGAAGTAGTAAATGTCGGGAATGCCACAGCGTTCGGCGATTTCCTTCAAGAGTAGCTTTGTCTTGCGCAGCATGCGGGCCGCAGAGTCCATGCGCGCCTTGAGACAAAACTGGCGGAAGGGAAGCCCGGTCGCCGCTCGAAACAGCCGACGGAAATGAACCTGCGAGATGCCGCAGGAACGGGCGGCCTCGGCCTCGATCCAATCGTGAGCAGGTTGGCGGCGGATGCGGGAGATCAGGCTCTGCAGTTTTTTTTCATATGGACCTTCGTGAGAAGCCGGCGGTTTTTGTTGCCGAATCTCGAGGAACAATTCCTGCAAAAGAAGCCATGCACGCTCTTGATCATGATGATCGAGCGCAGCTTGAAGCCGCTCCATTTTGACGCGGAAAGGTTCCGCATTTTCGATGAGACAATAAGCTTTCGCTGGCGATGACGGCATCCAGCCCGAACGGCGAAGTTGATCCACCCAAGGACCCCGGAATGTCACATAGTAGTGATCCCAGCCGGGAGATTCGGTCTTACCGTATTGAAACCTCGGACCGGGCCAAGTCCACCATGCGACTGGGGCGGTGAGGACCTTGGTTTCACCCCCATCCACCGCCCAGCGGATCTGGCCGGAGTGCGCGTAATTGAGCGCGCAGAAGTCTTTGAAAACCGTGTCGATCCAGACGCGGCAGCGCGGGATGTGGTCGTAATGATGAAATGCAAATGGTGCTTTCATGCGTGATCAAATCATGCAAAAAGTTGATCGACCCGTCCATTGCCGAAATCATTCAATCGCGTCAGCTTCACACGCCATGACTGGAACCAACCAACATTCGGCCGGATCCATAGGCATCGGCATCATCGGCACCGGCGAAATCACACGCATCATGCGCCCCGCATTCACCGGATCCACTCAATCACGGGTCGTCGCGGTGGCGGATGTGAACATGGATGCCGCCCGTATCGAAGCGGAGGCATTGGGTGGCGCAGAAGTTTTCGCCGATTACCGGGAACTGCTGGCGAGTCCGGCGGTGCAGGCGGTTTACATCGCGACGCCGCCGTTTCTGCATCGTGAGATGGTGCTTGCGGCGATGGCAGCAGGGAAACATGTGCTGTGCGAAAAGCCCTTCATGCTGAACCAAGCCGAGGCCCGCGAAATCGCCGCCGCGCATGCGGCTCGCCCGGATCTGAAGGTGGCGAGTTGCTCCAGCCGGTTTATCGCTGCGCCACCGGTTCGCAAGGCGCGGGAACTTATCGCAGGCGGCGGCATCGGCCGTCTGCTGCGGATGCGCTTTGTGCATGCCCTGCCGCTGGCGAAACCCATCACCGAGTTGCCGCGATGGAAACAAATGAAAGCCACCGCCGGCGGTGGACTCGTGATGGACTGGGGTGTTTATGATCTGGATTGGATGAGCTACCTGCTTGGGGAATTGTTCAATCCGGTGGCGATTTTTGCCCGCACCGACAACTGGCGATGGGAAGAGGGGGATATCGACAGCAGTTTCTCCGCCGAGATTTTACTCTCCTCCGGGATCAGCATCGCGTGGGAGCGACGGATCGAGCACGGCCCCGCCAACACGCGGATCGAAATCCGCGGAACCACTGCCGGTCTCGATCTTCCCTTCATGCCTGGCGGTTTGCCCGAAGCGCTTACGCTTCACCGCTACGATGAGGGAAACAAACTCCAGGGCGAAGTGCTGTCCGAACCGATAACCAACTGGGGAGCGATCCTGCACCACCCAGTGCAGGATTTCGTGAGTGCGATTTTGAATGACCACGCGGTTGCATCGCCGCCTGCTTCTCAAGTGACGGTTCATGGCGTCATTGATG
>JBIKUM010000485.1:0-4380 GCA_044347585.1 Terrimicrobiaceae bacterium | reverse complement strand
ATCCTAATCACTGCCATCCCATAGTTCGTTTCCAAAACTGTATGGCGCGATCTTGAAAAAGTGCTGACCGGGCGGGGGCTTTGCCTGTAACTTACAGGCATGAAAAAAAACGTACCCAGACGCCGCCAAGCGTCTCGTGCCCCGAAAGGCGCACCAACCCGGCCAGCAAGATGTAAGCATACCTTGTTTCAGCAGGTATGCAACCTGATTCCCGGCCACCTGATTCCGAAACTGGAGCGGGAGTTCAAGATCGATGAACGAGGCTTTACGGGCACGAGCCACGTGCAGGCGCTGCTCTTTGGGCATGCCTCCCATGCGATAGGATTGAATGACATCTGTGACTCGCTGGCCGTCCATGAGGCGGAGTTTGGACGTATTCGTGGGGCACGCGCGCCTGCTCGTAACACGTTCTCGAACGCGAATCGCACACGCGACCCCTCCATGGCCGAGGCTTTGTACTGGCGGATGCTGTCGCATCTGCAGTCGATCTGTCCGACTTTTACGCAGTATCGCAAGCATGCCGGATACATCCATCGGTTGAAGCGAGACATATTTGCGCTAGACTCCACAACCTTACAGCTGACACTGCGCAGCATTGACTGGGCCCGACACCGTCGGCGAAAGGCGGCCGCGAAGACGCACATGCTCATGAATATCGGCAGTTTTCTGCCGACATGCGTCTTGGTAGAGGATGCCGCGCATCATGACTCCGTGCGCGCCGCAGCCCTCTGCGCCGGCATGGACAAGGATGATATCCTGCTCGCGGATCGAGCCTATGTCGACCTGGAGTTTTTAGCGGACCTGAATAGCCGAGGCATCCTTTTTGTTTTGCGACCCAAGATCAACATGCTTTTCCATACTGTCCGAAAACTCCCCTCCTCGGGTAAGATTCTGCGCGATGTGCTCGTTCGTCCTGCGGGTGTGGGTACAGCGAAAGCCTACAAAGGCCTTTTGCGCATGGTCACCGCGCTTGTCGAAATCGAGGGGGTTGAACGCGAAATGACCTTCATCACCAACCATCTGGAGTGGTCGGCACGCACCGTTGTGGCGCTTTACCGGGCTCGGTGGGCGATCGAGACCTTCTTTAAGGAACTCAAGCAGACCCTTCAGCTTCGGGACTTCGTGGGCACCAACGAGCAGGCGGTCAAATGGCAGGTCTGGACAGGCTTGCTGATGCATCTGCTGTTGCGCTTTCTGCGCCATGTCTCGCGCTGGGGGCACAGTTTCTCGCGGTGCGTCGGCATCGTACGCAACGCCCTCTGGGTCAAGGTGCGCCTGACCGAGTTGCTGCACTTCTATGGGACAGCCGGTGGCCCGCGTTGGACCTGGCCCGTCCCCAAAGAGCGGTTTTTGCCAGGGTTTGAACGGTGGATACGCGTTCCTATGGGACAGCCGGGCTGATTTCATGCGGGAGAAAGACCCGCTTGGTGAAATAATTCGAAGAAATTTCAGCACAGCCACTTCGGGGCTTTGACCCGAACCACCGATATTCCCTCGATATTCCGAGCGGGTTACGGTAGATTTTGCCTCCTAACTCACGCTATGGGATGGCAGTGAAACCAATCGATTTAATTTAATATCTAAAGAGTTATCGATTATCTTGAATGCGGAATCTACAAATATGGCTCTTTCCGCATAACTGTGGGTGATTGAGATTGAGTGAGACATCGGCGGTCGAATCTGCTTTGATTTTGTTACCACACAACATCAGGCAGAAAGGGCGCACCGATGGCTCAAGGAGATCAAAGCACAGTCATTCTAGGTTTGCAAGGCTGGGAAGTCATGCCATATGGCATCAGTATTGAGGAGGACGGCGGGATGGTGATCAGCATCACCCCAGTGGCGGGCTCCGGCTACCGTTGCAGCCGCTGTGGGGAGGGCGCCTTGATCGCCTACGACCACATGGACAGCCGGCGGATTCGGGACTTTCCGTGGGCTGGTCGCCGATGCGAGCTTGAGGTTTCCTTGGCCCGTGTCGACTGCCCCGCATGCCGTTCCGTAGCGGTTCAAGGGTTGGACTGGCTGGAGCCCTCGGCACGCATGACGGCCCGCTACGAGCGGTTTGTCGCGATGCTGTGTTCCTTGATGCCGGTAACGGATGTGGCCGACCTGGAAGGGCTGGACAAGGGCACCGTCTACCGCATCGACAAGAAATGGCTGGAGCGCCGTGAGGCGCTCCGCCCCACTCATCCCGTAGAACGCCTTGGCATCGACGAGATCGCCATCCGCAAGGGCCACAAGTATGCCACTGTCTTCTATGACCTGGACCGCCGGGAGGTCATCGGGATGGTCCCGCATCGACGGGAGCGGAGCGTTTCTCACTTCTTCCGCCGCTGGGGCAAGGAGAACTGCAAGCGAGTGAAGGCAGTTTGCATGGACCTGTGGGCGCCCTTCCTCAACAGCGTCCGGCGGCACCTGAAGAACGCCGATGTCGTCTTCGACAAGTTCCACGTCTACCATTATCTCTCCGACGCCATTGAAGCCGTTCGCCGCAACGAACAGCTTCTGTCGAATGCCCAAGGTAGCGAACTGATCAAGGGGACGCGCTGGCTTTGGGTCAAGGGACGGCAATCGCTTACGCGCAGCCAGAAGACGACTTTGGACGAAATCATGAGGGTCAATCGCCGGCTCTGTCGGGCCTATATCCTCAAGGAGGATTTCGAGGCCTTCTATGCCTCTGGTTCTGCGGAGGAAGCCGCTGCATTCCTCAAGGGTTGGACCAGGCGCTGCATGCAGAGCAACCTGCAGCCTTTCATCGCACTAGCCAAGCGGCTCACGCGATGGTCAGCCGGGATCCTCATGTTTTTCACCCATCGAATCACAAACGGGGTCTCGGAGGGCATCAACAACCTCATCAAAGTGATCAAGCGCAGGTCCTACGGCTTCCACGACTTCGCCTATTTTTGCCTGAAGATCCTGGACGCTACAGGTACGCTCCCGCCCCTCTCAGGTCTAACAACCCACAGTTATGCGTAATGAACCAAAAATTAAAAGCCGCGGACCCCCTTGGCAATACCTGTAAATCACTACGCCCTTTAAGGAATTTGGTCTGCCACGTTTCGGCAAACAGCCTGCCCATCCGAAGCATCCGCTTCCCGAAGGCTGAGTAGCTCCCGTTGTCGTTGAACGGCGCAACCGAGTACCAGAGATCCAACTCCTTCGTCGTCGGATCACGGTACCCGGCAAGCCCACTTCTTCAAGCGAGGCGATCCTCGAGCCCTTAACCCTGAGAGAAGGCCCGCTTACGGGCCGGAGTCGAAGGGTTCCGCTTCCGCAGGTCGTCCAGGCTGTCGGTGAAGAATAGCGGATAGCGCATAGCGGACGGGTCCACGGCGTTCTCGATCACCCACATGACGCGACGGTACAGCCCACCGGTGTATCCGTCGATCAGGTGGTCGATCTTGGCCGGGCTGAACCCGCCCGGTATGCGCTTCCCGATCTGCTTGGCCAGCCAGGTGGCAGATCAGCAGCCAATCCGTCTTTAAGCCGAACCGCTCAGGAATTATGATTGAATGAGCCCGTGGAAAAGTGTAAATTATTCCCTAGTTCAAAGGTGAATTATGAAATTAATAGTCATTCTGGAGCCCAGTGAGGAAGGCGGATTCACGGCTATTGTCCCTTCTCTTCCGGGTTGCATCAGTGAAGGGGACACCAGGGAGGAGGCTCTTGCGAATATCCGTGAGGCCATTGCGCTTTACCTTGAGCCGGTCGATGATGATTTGACCACCGTGCCGGGTGCGGAGCAACTTGAAGTTGCCGTATGAGCAAGGTGCCGAGTTTGCCGTATGATCGGATCGTCCGTGCGTTACAGCGGGACGGCTGGGTTGTCGTCCGGCAAAAAGGGAGTCACCTGCGTCTTCAGAAGCACACCGTGACGGAGACGCTAAAACTTACCATTCCCGCACATCGACCGGTTAAACGTTCCACATTATCCCATATTCTGAAACAAGCCCATCTCGATGTTGATGATTTTCTGCGTTTGGCCTGAAGAATAGCGGATGGCGAATAGCGAATAGCGGAGACGGCATTCTCGATCCCCCACATGACGCGCCGGTACAGCCCCCCGGTGTATCCTTCAATCAGGTTGAACAGTCCGCGCAATCGCCTGCGCCCATGCATTCAATTCCATGCATTGTCCGCGCGTAATGGTCTTTCGCTGCCGCTGGAAAGGAAAGGGGGCGATCATGAGCAGACGGCCCGCGGCGCAGGCGTCGAAATAACGCCCGGGAGGTTTGTACAGGGGGGCAAATCCATTGGCGAGCAGCACAATGAGCGGCTTGCCGGCTTCCAGCGCAGCACGGGCGATGGCCTTTTCGCCAGGGCTGATGCAGGGGGAAACCAGAACGGCACCATGGTCCGCTTCACAGAGCAGTTCCCGTT
>JBIKUM010000257.1:0-4383 GCA_044347585.1 Terrimicrobiaceae bacterium | reverse complement strand
ATGGTTGTGCATTTTTATTCCTTCCCTATCCAAACGGGGAGGCCGGCGGCACGGGCCAGGTTGCCTTGATCTTCGTCGAAGGTGAGGAATTCGTCTGCGCCGGTCTCGCAAGCGATGGCGATGTGGAAGAGGTCCATCGCACGAATGGGCAGGTCGCGGGAATGGACAGCGCTAAGTTCGTTGGCGGTGCGGACAGTGTCGGTCCAACTAAACTCAACATGGGGCCAATAGCCGAGGCGAATTTCCTTTTCGAGGGCGCGGATAAAATCGATAGCGGGCCGCTTGGGAAGAGAACCCATGCGCTCAAGTTGCCGAAAAGAATTGAAGACTTCGACACGCTGCCATGGTGTCCAGATGACGAACCCATCGGAATGGTCGTCGAAATATTGAACGGCTTCTGTGTGATGCCGGTCGCTGGAATTTTTGTAAGCCACCCACCAAGAGGTATCCGCGTAGGCCGTCATTTTTTCAGGGAACGCAAGAAGGCCACCGTGTCGAAATCCTGAGGGGTTCCAGCATCAATCGCCAGCGACTCGGCCAGTTCACGCGTCATTTTGGGACGACTGCCGACATGGGAGACGACGAACTTGGGCTTGCCATTGGCGGTGACGACGAGTTGATCTCCGGTGGGCAGGTCGTCAACAAGCTTTGAAGAATGGTAGAATTCTCGGGCGGTAACGCTTTTCATGGATGTCTAACACTATGTTCGACGCCATGGGGCGTCAAGGAGTCGGAAGGTCAGGACACATCGGGTTCGGCACAATCCCCAGCCGCTCGAAAAAAACGGCGGCTGCGGCGTAGTCGGAGGGAATTCCTATGTCGAGAAAGGGCGCATCAGTTGGAAAAACCTTCACGCGGCGCTCGAGCGTGAGCGCCGGCAGAACTGCTCTCTCCAGCGAAAGAGGCTCAATGCGGAGGGATGCCAAGAGATTTTGAGAAACGAGATAAACGCCGGCGTTGATGCTGCCCGAAGCCGGAGATTCGGATTTTTCTTTGAAGGAAATGAGGCGGCCATCCGGGGCCCATTCCAGTGTCCCGTAGCGCGACGCATCGGGCACCTGTGCGGCGGCAATACAGAATTCTGAACCCTCCGCAGCTTCGGCGAAGGCCTTGAAATCCGGCTCAAACCAAGTGTCGCCATTCATGACCAGAACACGCTCGCTTTGCAAAAAAACCTTGGCGAGCGCCAGCGCGCCGGCAGTTCCCATCGGCTCTTTTTCCATCGAATGGTGTATCGGCATTCCCATCCACTCAGAGCCGGTTTTTTCCTGAACAAAATCGGCCATGTAACCACTGCAGAGCGTGACAGAGCGGGCGCCGCGAAGAGCGAGTCTATCGAGCAGATAGAAAAGAAATGGCCTGCCAAGAACTGGCGCAAGCGGTTTTGGCACATCATCCACCACCCCACGCAACCGCGTTCCCAGGCCGCCAACGAGTATGGCTACATCGATGCCGGAAAGCGGGAGAGCTGGGGCAATTTTCATGCGGTTATTTCGTAAGAGAGTGACGCTTCATCACCAAAGACGATGAGCCCCGAGTGCGGAAAATGGCTCGTCGGGAGTGATCACTGGCACTCGATGGTGGATGGATTCCGCAGCAATCAATCGGTCGAACGGGTCTGAATGCACGCGCGGCAGCTCGCCGCTCAGAAAAATCACTTCGGCATCCATCGGGAGAAGATCGACCTGAAAAAATGCCAACCGAGAAGCGGCCCATGCACGGGGATTCTCTGGAAGTGGCAGTTTGCCAGCCGAGTGCTTGATGGCGATTTCCATGAGCCCGGCCGAGCTGAAAAAGCGTCGGGGAGCATTATTGATCGCTTCGACGGCACGCTTGGAGAGTCTGGTCGGCTCGAGAGCCAGCCAAAGAAAAACGCATGTATCGAGCAGGCAATTCATAGCCCCCATTCAGCAAGCTCCTTATCACTCAACGGAGCGAATGCAGAGTCTGGGATGTGGAATGGCTTGTCGATCATTTCACCGACATTCGGCCTCTTGGCGACTGGCTTTTCCTTCAGGGGCACGAGCCTCGCCACCGGCTTCTTGCCCCGTGCGATGAGGATTTCCAACCCGTTTTCCACTTCCGCAAGATAGCGGGAGAGATGGGTTTTGGCCTCATGGACAGTGATGGTCATGCTCGAACTTTAGAGACAAGTAGATGTTAGTCAAGTTAGTCTATTTGGAATCAATTTCACCCATTCGCGTAGGCGCTGTTTTTTAGGATGGTGTAGCCTTTAATGAGCTCGCAGATGCCGCGATCAAGCGTCCACTCCGGAGCCCAGCCAGTGGAAAGAATGCGCTGGTTTGAAACGATGTAGTCGCGCTTGTCGGGATCCTCGCCGATCGGAGCTTCGAGATACACAAACTTGGGCAAATGCTTTTGAATCACTGCGCAAAGCTCCAACTTTGTGAGATTGGCATCTTCCAAACCCACATTGTAAGCCCGTCCACGCATCGTCTCAAAATTTTCCAACCCATGCAAAAAGACGCGGGCCACATCGCGGATGTGAATATAGTTCCGCTTGAAATGGCCCTCGAAGATGACCAGAGCACGGTCGTTCACGGCGCGATAGACGAAGTCGTTCACAAGCAAGTCGAGCCGCATGCGCGGGGCCATGCCGAAGACAGTGGCGAGGCGGAAGCTGATGCTGTTTTCCCGCTCCAGCACAGCCTGCTCGGCCTCAACCTTGCTAGCAGCCTGTCGGAGTTAAAAATCTGAAGCTCACAAAGTCCGGATTTCTCATTTTTAAAAACTGGGTCTTTTGATTTTTGCAGGGCTACATTCGGTCATCAGAGCTTCATCTTTATCAAAGTGGCTGGTTCGAGCCTCCATCATGCCGCGCGGAGCTTGGCTCCAACGATGTGGAGGCGTTTGAGGTTGTAGGCCAGGCAGACCAGATTCCATTCCAAACTCACTTTTGCATGCCCTCGTAGTGAAAATCGCCGAAATCCCATCGCTTCCTTGATGATTCCAAAGATGGGTTCCACTGTCTGCTGTCTCAACTTGTAGAGTGCTCGTCCGGATGCCGTAGATGTTCGATACTTCATCTTGTCTCCAAAATCGGCATCCACTGGTGGAGGTTCCGGATTTTCACTCTTCTCCAATTGCTTGATGGTGCGCCCATGAGTCTCGCGTTTCATCGCGGCAAGAACTTCAAGGCCGGGATTTTCCGCCTCAACAGTTGAGACGGCCGATTCGCTCACAAAGCCGCTATCCACGAGCACAATTGCGGGGCTCACATTTTCTTTCACCGCTTTCAAGTCCTCCGCCAATTCCTTCTTGTCGTTGGGTGATTGGCTCACGCGCTGGCCGACGATCAAACGCGAATCGGTCTCCACTCCGGCTTGGGCGTTGTAGCATTGTTGGAAGCCGTCTTTGGTTTTCATAATACGGCTTTCCTCGTCGGTGAAATTGACTTGGTCTTTCGCCTCGGGTGCGGCACTCGGAGCCTTGGGTTCACGGCCACGTGGCTTTTTTCCA
The DNA here is from genome assembly GCA_044347585.1 of Terrimicrobiaceae bacterium. Lineage (GTDB taxonomy): Bacteria > Verrucomicrobiota > Verrucomicrobiia > Chthoniobacterales > Terrimicrobiaceae > UBA967. The sequence continues at coordinate 903 of JBIKUM010000257.1, read as the reverse complement.
CTATCCACAAGAGCTTCGCGTTTGGCCATTTTTGCCTCGTATTGGGCCGATTCCGCTTGGAATCGCGCATAGGCTCGCGCCTCCATTTCCACCTTGGCGCGCCGCAGTGCGGCTCGGCGTTCCTCGCGCCGCTGGACCTCATCGGGAATCGTCAATCCATCTTGAAGTGGCGTGGAATCGGCTTGTTCGGCCTTTACCAGCAGCTCTTTAATTTCCATTTCAAGATCGTTGAGCTTTTGTTCGGCGTGGCCATAGCTGACAGCAGAGTGCTTGCTGGCGTTTGCCAAAACTTTCGTGCCATCGATGGCGACGGTAACCTGGCCGACTTTCAAGACACCACACTGCGCGGCCATTTCCAAAATCTGGGCAAACGCGCGCTGGAGGAGTGCGCCGTTATTTCGCCGGAATGTGCAAATGGTGTCATGGTCGGGATGGGTATTCGCACACACAAAGCGCACGGCCACATCGGTGTGGCTGGAGCGCTCGATCTGCCTACTGGAAAACATTCCTGTGCAATAGGAATAAACCAAAAGCGTCAAAAGCATGACTGGAGGATATTGCTCACTGCCGGTGCCCCGATGATTGATTTGAGCCATGGATGTATCCACCGACTCGATAGCATCGATCATGAAATGGACGAGATGATTGCTTGGGACCCAGTCTCGCATGTCAGGGGGAAGCAGCAGGGGAGTATCGCGGTCGATATTGACAATTTTGACATATCAAATTGCACAGCAAGAACTAGGACATCATCAGGGATTAAGTCCGGCAGGCTGCTAGTATCTCGTATCATTGATAATTTCGTATTGTTATTTGAGCCTGCCTGGATTTTTCTCTGGCATGGCCAATCGATACAAAGTCACCCTCACGCAATCGGAACACACCGAACTCACGCAACTCACC
>JBIKUM010000025.1:0-14791 GCA_044347585.1 Terrimicrobiaceae bacterium | reverse complement strand
TGAGCGTGTCATTTGTGAGATAGGGAAACCTCTCATCGCACGGACAGGGTGGGATTGCCAGTGGAATTTGGAGCGTTGGCGTTGGCTGGCGAGGGAGCGCGTGAGGTTTTAGCGTTGAGCAATGCCGCCGCATGCTCCATGTTTTGGAACTGAAATGAAGACCATCACCCTTTCGCTTGTGCTCTTGTGCGCCTCTGCCATTGCTGCCTTCAGTCAGGCCTCGCTTGCACCCCTGCCGCCGGACGGATTCGTCACTTTGGCGCAAATCGTGAATGATTTTGCCACCTCCGAGACCCAAGCGCTTCAGAAATACAACGGCATGCGCATTTGCGTTTACGGCCGTGTGGGGCAAGTCACCCAGTCCGACGACGAAGAGGGTGATCCGCTCACCGCCTACATGCAGTTGCCGAACCGCACAACGCCCGATGTGAAGGCAGTCTTCTCTGCGGATTTCATTCCCTCTTCCGTGGTCACGGTGGCGAATGACGACACGAAAGCCACGGTCTACCATGCCGACTGGAATGGGAACCTCTCGAATGCCACATCCTTCATCGTCGAGGGCGAAAATGTCGCTGTGCGCGGGACCTTCGACAATTTTGTCGCCGGGGACATTATTTTGAAAAACAGCTTCAAGCTCAGCCCGGAGGCATTGCAAAAGAAGCTCGCCGAGCACGGCCTTACGGATCAGTAATTTGAGCGACTTCGTTTATCCAAAGAATTACGATGTCATCGTTATAGGTGCCGGTCATGCCGGTATCGAAGCAGCGATGGCATCCGCGCGGCTGGGGTGTGAGACACTCCTTCTCACTCAAAATGCGGACACTGTCGGGCAGATGTCGTGCAATCCCGCGATTGGCGGTTTGGCGAAGGGCCACATGGTCCGTGAGATCGACGCCCTCGGTGGCGCCATGGGGTTGAACACCGACGCCACCGGGATTCAATTCCGCATGCTGAATGCCACAAAGGGACCGAGCGTCCGGGCTCCGCGAGCGCAGTGCGACAAGAAAGCCTATCAGTTCCGCATGAAGGCGCTCCTCGAGCGCCATCCGCACCTCGACATGAAGCAGGGAAATGTCACGCGGCTCGTGGTCGGTGATAATGGAGTCGAGGGAGTGGAAACGAATTTCGGCCTCCGCTTCAATGGCGGTGCAGTGGTCGTCACGACCGGCACATTCATGCGCGGCCTGCTTCATGTGGGCCTGCGAAACCAAACCGGCGGCCGACTCGGCGATGCCGTTTCGACATTCAGCGACTGCCTGCGCGAACTGGGTTTCGATGTCGAGCGCTTCAAGACCGGCACACCCTGCCGCCTTCTTGCCAAGAGCATCGATTTTTCCCAATGCGAAGCCCAGCAGGGCGACAATCCGCCGCCGCTCTTCAGCTACCTCGCGGACACGCTCGTGCGCGGCGAGGACGACTTGCACACGCTCAACGAATGGCGCGATGGAGCGTTCCGAGCGCGCCAGATTTGTTGCTGGATCACCTACACCAACGAAACCACTCACGAAATCATCCGTTCAAACCTCGACAAATCCCCGCTCTACTCGGGCGTGATCGAGGGCGTCGGACCACGCTATTGCCCGAGCATCGAGGATAAGGTCGTGAAATTTTCTGAGAAGGGGCAGCACCAGCTTTTCCTTGAGCCCGAAGGCCGCCACACCGACGAAATCTATGTCAACGGCGTTTCGACGAGTCTTCCCTTTGAGGTTCAATACAAATTCATCCGCAGTGTGCGTGGCCTTGAGAACGCCGAGATTCTGCGGCCCGGCTACGCCGTCGAGTATGACTACTGTCCACCGACCCAACTCCACACGACGCTTGAGACAAAGCGCCTGCCGGGCCTCTATTTTGCGGGCCAGATCAATGGCACCTCGGGCTACGAGGAGGCTGCCGCACAGGGGCTCATCGCTGGCGCGAATGCAGCTCTCAAGCAGCTCAAGCGCCCGCCGCTCACCATCGCCCGCCACGAGGCCTACATCGGTGTCATGCTTGATGATCTTGTGACTCGCGGCACGCCCGAGCCCTATCGCATGTTCACCAGTCGCGCCGAATACCGCCTCCTGCTGCGACAGGACAATGCCGATCTCCGCCTCACTGGCAAAGCGATTGAGTCCGGCCTGGTCGATGGCGAGCGCGCCTCGCGGTTCGAGCAAAAACAAAACCAACTTGCCACGCTCAAAAGCCGCCTCAACGAATTCAAAGTCGACACGGTGCCGCTCGAGCGTTGGCTGAAGCGCCCTGAGAACACCTGGTCCACCGTGCCCGACGAAATCCGCTCGCAGTTTCCGCAACCCGTCTGGGAGCAGGTCGAAACCGATCTGAAATACGCCGGCTACATAACGCGCCAGGAGGAGCAAATCGCCCGCACCGCCCGCCACGAAGGTAAGGCGATCCCCGAGTGGGTGGATTTCACAAAGATCAACGGACTTCGCACCGAGGCCGTTCAGAAACTCACCAGCGTGCGCCCCGAAACAATTGGCCAAGCCGCCCGACTCAGCGGCGTGACACCGGCCGACATTGCCCTACTCGGTGTATGGATCACGCGAGGCTCAGAAAAAGCACCCATCACATGACAACGACCAATCGCATCGACTCGAAATTTGAAACCCTCCGCGCCGCCGGACAGTCTGGCTTCATTGCCTACATCACGGCGGGCGATCCCGACTTGAAATCCACCCCAGCCCTTGTTGCGGCTCTCGAGCAATCCGGCGTGGATATTGTCGAGTTGGGCATCCCGTTTTCGGATCCGCTGGCGGATGGAGCAACCATTCAAGCCGCCTCGGGGCGTGCGATCGATGCTGGCGCCACCGTGGCCGGCGTGCTCGATGCTGTGCGTGAGATCCGCCGCAGCTCGGAGATCCCTATCGTTTTCTTCACCTACCTTAATCCTGTCTATGTTTACGGCTTCGACCGCTTCCATGCTGATGCCGCCGCCGCTGGAGCCGACGGGCTCTTGATTCTCGACCTGCCGCCCGACGAAGCTGCGCGCAATGCGGAGCTGATGAAATCCCACGGTCTTCTCTCGATCCGTCTCATTGCCCCCACGACTCCGCCCGAGCGCATGGAACTCATCGCCAACTCGGCGGAGGGTTTTATTTACTATGTCTCGCGCGAGGGGGTGACCGGCGAACAGACGAGCCTCTCGGCCGACATTGCCGTGCAGGTGGCCGAAATCAAAAAACACACCAGTCTTCCAGTGGCGGTCGGCTTTGGCATTTCCACGCCGGAACAAGCCGCTGAAGTCGCCAAGGAATCCGACGCCGTCGTGGTGGGAAGCGCCATCGTGCGTCGTATCGGCGAGCATGGAAAATCCGCCGAGCTGGTCCAGAAGGTCTCTGAATTTGTCGCGCCCATCGCGGCCGCAGTGAAAAAAGCCTCTGTTTGATGAGCCCCTCCCCGGTGAATGGATCGGCGGAGATTCCTCTCACGGGGTGCGATGCCTTTTTTCTCGCGCTGGAGAACCTCATGGCCTCCGGAAGCCAGGGACGCCATACCGGTCTGACCGTGGTCGAGCTTGGAGAGGGTTTCGATATCACCGCATTGCGTGATGCCGTGAGGCGTTTCTCGCTCTCGCATCCGTTGCTTCATGCCAAGCTTTGTCGTCCTTGGTTCCTTGGCGTGCCATTTTGGAAAACGCCCGAAAAGCTCTCGCCCGATGCTGTTCCTGTTCTGGAGCAACCACGCGACACCGACCGCGACGCGTATTGTCAAAAGCTTCTGGAATCCGGCGGCGAACATTTTTTAGAAATTCACATCCTTCCCTTCGGGCAAAAAACCATACTCATTGCCAAATGGTCGCACCTTCTCTTCGACGGACGCGGTGCGGAGTTGGCATTGCAGGAAATAGCGCGCCTGGCTCGGAATCCAGACGAGCCGCCCGCGCCGGTTGCCTCTTGGGGCATGCCTTTTCCACCTCCGGCGGGTCTGGTTGCGCGCTGGATTGGCACCCGTGCTTTTGTTGAACGCCACTACGAAATGAAGCCGGCGGATTTTCGTTCCCTCGGCGGCGCATCTCCGCAGGCTGGTGCGCCGGCATTTCGCGTATTGCGGTTCTCCCGCGAGGAATCCGCACTTCTCAGCGAGCGGGCGATGCGTCTCACCGGCGGGATTTTTCAGATGCCGTATTTTTTTGCTGCCGCCGCGAGGGCGCATGCCGCCGTATTTGAAGCGCGGGGAGAGCGCCCCGCCTCATTTTCGAGCCCCGTGCCGGTGCAGGCCAGGAAACCCAAGGCGCGACATCCGATCTTTCAAAACCAGGTCACGGTTTTGCATTTCAAACTTCCCGCCTCGCACATTGGTGATCTGGAAAAATCCACCGCGCTCATCCAGGCTCAATTCGAAGAGGCGGTGCGCGGCGGCCTGGAATCCTCCACCGCCACGATGCTCTGGTGGATGCGTCGCCTGCCAACTGGCCTGTATCGCCGATTTCTTCAGAGTGATACCGGCGGCGCGATTGTATCGTTTTTTCAATCCCACACGGGTGATTTCCTCCCCGGTGTGCGCGACATTTGCGGTGCTTCCCTTGAAGACGGTTGGCACATCCCATCCGTCTCCCAACCGCCGGGCAGCGGCATTTTTTTCAGCGAACGCGAAGGCTGCCTGTCTGCGACGATCTCCTGGCGCGAGGGCTCGCTCAAGCTCGACGAAGTGGACGCCATCGAATCCAGCCTGCGCCGCGATCTTCTTGGCGAACCGAATTGAAGCGCTCGACAGGATTGACCGGACGGAGGATTGGTGTTTAATTTGGAACCTCAAATAGGTGAGGTGGCTGAGTGGTCGAAAGCAGCGCTTTGCTAAAGCGCCGTAGTCCAAAAGGCTACCGAGGGTTCGAATCCCTCCCTCACCGCCATTGTTTCTCCAGCCCCTCAGGAATGTCTTCCGAGCATATGGAGTTCTTGACCCGCCGCTTCTTGACCTGCCGTTCAAAACTTGGTTCATGGTCTCGATGCCCACTACAACACTGACTCTTCCCCCCAGTGGCCCAATCGAAAATCTGAGCGAGGAAGATCGTGCGACATTGAGCGCTTGCGGTTCCTTTGAGTCCGCAAAGCCGGGCGAAAAACTCATCCACCAAGGCAAGCCGCACGGTCGGCTTATTTTTACCCTCAGCGGACTCCTCCAGGCCAAAACCGAGGAACGCGGACACACCGAGATTCTCGGCAGCATTCATCCCGGGGAATGGCTTGGCGAGGTCAACCTCTTCGACCCTTCCACGGCGGTCTGTTCGGTGGAGGCCGTCGAGCCTTCAGAATACTGGGTCATCACTCGCGACGCTTTCGAGAAGTTCATCAATAAAAACCACGCTGCAGGAAGCATCCTGCTCATCGGGCTGGCCATGACGCTCAGTAAACGAATCAGAAACCTGACGGAAAAACATGTGGTCACTTCAAAGGCCGCCAAAAAGCCGTTCCTCTGGATAGGCCTCGCGGCAGCCAGCATTCTCGCCATCGCGGCGATTTGGAATTGGATCGGGGTGGAGGTGCGGATCGGTGCCCTGCAGACTCAAAAGCAGAAGGGCATGGCCGGACTCGAGAGTGAAATCGAGGCTTCAAGGGTGAAGACCAAAGAATTCGAGCTCGAGGTGGCCCGTTTGGAAGAAGAGTTGGAGTGGACGAAATCGGAGGCCGAAAAGAAAGCCGCTACGCCCGTGGCGCCAAGTGCTCCGATGACGGAAGAAAAAACAACGCAGACGGCGGAACCTCAAGCGCAGACCGAAACCGCAGAGCCCGCGGCGGAGACTGCTCCAGAGTCAGCAGAGCCATCCCAATCCGAAACAGCCGCACTCAAGCACAAGTCCAAACCGGGAGTCCTCCCGCAGGAGGTTGTTTTGACAAAGGAAACCATGGTTCCGCTGACTGTGAACGGAAAAGTCTCGGGCAGCGCAAAAATCGCTCCCGGCAAGACATTCAAGGTCGTTGGCATCGATGAAAACGATGTGCTTGTGACGATGGCCGGATCAACAGTTCGCATCCCCATTGAGAATACCAATTTCGACGAGGCCGTGGAGGTGGCCGCCGCACATGCCGAGGAGAAGGCGAAAGCGGCAAAGCCCGTCGTTTCCGCAACTCCAAAGCCAACACCGGCTCCGGTCTCAACACCGGCCGCCGAACCCGAGTCCCATGGCGAGACTGCGGAGGAGCCGTCCACGGAATCACCCGTTGCTCAGGTTGAAAAAATGATGAAAAACCTGAATCCCCTGAAGGCGATCGACGCTCTGCGAGACTTTCGCAAGCCCGGCAAGGAAAGCGCGCGGACCGCGTTCTTGAGGGCAGAGGGGCGCAAGTGGGAGCAAGCAGCCGAAACCGCAAAAAACGCCCTACGCAGCCAGTCGCCCGACGAAGCCACGAAGAGAATGCTTAAAAACATCGTTCTGGCAGCGGAGATGTTTCAGACCGAGCGGTTCGAGGGCATCGAAGGCAAACTCCATGAAATCGATACCAGCTGGCTGGCGCTGAAAACAGAGTTGGAAATCTACGGCCCCGAGGGTGCTCCCAAGCCGGGTGCTCCTCAAGAGTAGTCGACTTTTAAAATCGCCCGAGCAACGCGCCAAGCGTGGAAGTCAGTTTTTCACGCTTGCTCAGCGCGATGCGCTTTTGAAGAACGGGAAAATTCTCGCATTCGATGCGATCAAGAATTTTTTGGTAAACGGAGCCCATGATCCGCGCGGGCAGAAGTCGCTTGAAGTCGGCCTGTGGAGGCTCCGCCGCCGCAAAGCGCGCCCTCGCCCTCGCCGCCTCGTGGCGCATCAGATCCTTGAATCGAGGCCCGGCTTGCAGTGTGAGGATTTCCTCCTCGCCGACGCCGAAGCGCGCGAGGTCTTCCAGCGGCAGGTAGATTCTTCCTTGCCCGGCGTCCTCTCCGATATCGCGCAAGATATTTGTGAGTTGCAGCGCATGACCGAGATGAACGGCATAACTCTCGCTTTGGGAATCGCGACATCCGAAAATTTTTATCGAAACCAACCCCACCGCGCAGGCTACGCGCCAGCAGTAGAGTTCCAAATCCGAAAGCGTTGCAAAACGGTGCGTTTCGATATCCGAGGCGCAACCACGGATGATTTCCGCAAGAAGCGAGCGGTCGATCGAGTGCCGCGAAACCAGATTTTCCAAATCGGAAGCCATGCCGCTCTCCACGGCATCCAGCCAGGCATCGAGGCGGCCATGTTTTTCTTGGTTCGTGAGCTCTTGACGGTCGGCGATGTCATCAATCGTTCGGCAGAAGCGGTAAAAGAGCATCGCGTCGGCGCGCCGCGCGCGGGGCAGCGACAGGAGGGCGAAGGCAAGATTGGAGGATTTGGCGCTCGATGCGGGAAGAAGCTCCAAGGCACTCATGAGAGCGTCGGGAAAGCGGTGTGCCTGGTCATTTCGATCAAATTATCTGCAAAAGGCAGGAGGTCGACCTTGTCGCCATTCCACAAAACAGCGGTTCCAATTTCATCCGCCAGCCGTCTTGCAAGCGGGAGCAACAATGGACTCGGCGGCGAAACAGCGATCAACACCGGGGGAGAGTGCACAATCGCCCGGGCAAATGCGACCCGCCAGTGCGCGGTATCGTCCAATTCTTCGGCCGGAACGCTGTGCAGACTTGCGACGCCGGTGAATTCAAGCGCCTCCAGCGTGCGCTCCTGGTAGTCGTCCTCCCCGCAGATGCGTAAAAATGGCATTGCGACATTCTCTGCCACGGTGAAGGACGGAAGCAGGTGCGGATGGGTGAAAAGATAACCAAAGGAGGTGTCCCGGATTTTCGCAGAAATGGCGTCGGGCATTTGTAAGACCTCGTTACCAAGCACAACAAGCCGACCGCTTTCCGGCCGTTCGATCATGCCGAGCAGGTTCAGGAGAAGTTCCTTCCCCGTAGCGTCGGCACCACAAAAGCCCGTCAGCTGTCCGCTTTGAAATGTCGCAGAGAAATCTTCGATCGCCCCGTGCCCGGACGCGCTTGCGCCGGAACCAAGGCATCGAATGTTCTCGCAACGAAGGGGGCTCATGGAACTTTCCACACACTGACACCGGAGCGTATCGGCATCAATACACAAAAAGTGGCAAATTCACCCCCACCCTGCCGGTGGATGTGCCGCGCTTTGAGGCGCGGCGACATCCGCCGGAGCATCGGGGGAAATCTACCTCGCGTATTCAACCCGAACGCGGCGGGCGCGTCCGTTTTTGCGGATCACCACGCGGCCGCTGTCGAGGAGATCGGCCATGGCGGCGATCGTTTCACGACTGTTGCGGGCGCAGGATCCCACGATGGAGATCAGTTCGCCGAGGGAGTATTTGGTGCGGTTGATTTTTTTGTAGATATTTTTCATGGCAGTTTCTGTTTGCTGTGTTTGACAGCATGGAGAATGCCAGTGTTCAAAAAAAATTTCGCCCCGCCCGAAGAAGGGGTGCCAATACCCCGCAGAAGCCCATTTTTCCTGCCTCAGAAGCTAAAAAAGTAGAAAGGCCGCTGTGAAGTAGGCGGCAAAAATTGCCACTGCGAGGGTCACTCCTGTGATGCGTGCCATCATTTCCGGGACGGTCCCCCTGCCCAAATGCAGGCAGAAACCGGCAAAAGCGACCCATGCGAGCGGAAGAGCAAAAAGCCATAGGCTCTGGGTAGCCATCCAAACCGAGAACGCAGGAAACCGTTCCGCAACATTGGCGGCATAGCCTGCGGCTTTGAGCAGCACATTGACCGATAGGATGCCAAGGGAGATGAAAACAAATTGGGTAAGCGCGATGGAAAGAATCATAAGCCGGAATGTAGTGCGCGGCGCATTTCCTCAAGCGGCGCGGCGCGGTTGAACCAGATTTCAAAGGAGAGTGCTCCCTGGTGGAGAAGCATGCCGAGGCCGTTGGCGCAGCGTGCGCCTGCTGCAGCCGCATCCTCGAGCAGTCGCGATGTCCCGCCCGCATACACGGTGTCGTAAACGAGGAGATTCGCGGTGAGCAAAGCAGGCGAAATCGCCGGAGGGTCCGTGCGTTTCATTCCGAGCGAGGTGGCATTGATGAGAATGTCGGCATTTTCCAACTCACGCCGCAGGGCATCGTCGTCGAATGGGATTGCTACAATGCGCTCCGCCGGGCCGCTCAGTTTCTCGCTCTGGAAATACGGCGCCAATTCCTCAGCAAGCGGGCGGATTTTTTCCAAGGTGCGGTTCACTAGCACCAGCCGCTCGCAGCGTTCCATGGCGCATTGAACGGCGATAGCTCGCCCCGCTCCACCTCCCGCGCCCAGCAGGACCACGCGCAGGTCGCGCAGATCGACGCTGAATTCCTCGCGGATCGCCCGCACCAGGCCGGGCCCGTCGGTGTTGAAGCCCATGAGCTTTTGTCCGTTCACAACAATCGTGTTCACACTCCCCGAAGCGCGGGCGTAGTCATCCGCCTCGTCAACCCCAGCCAATGCTGCCGCTTTATTGGGAATTGTCACATTCGCACCCAGAAATCCCGCAGCAGGCAAAGTCCGCAGCACTTCAGCAAAACGCTCGGGCGGGACATGAAGCCGACCATACTGCGCTCGGATGCCGCAAAAACGCAGCGCCGCGTTATGGAAGCCGGGCGATCTGGAATGCGCCACCGGATCTCCGATCACGGCCAGCCTCACTGGCGGCTCGAAGCCAGCAAACCTTTCAGGATTTGAAATGAAATCCTCAGCGGAAAAAATCTCCGGCACACTTGTTTGCATGCCCAAAGAAAGCAGGCAGTCCATCCGCTGGCAAGCGGGGGCAACCTCCCGCCTTGTTAGGGCACGGTGCGAATCTGGATGGATTCGAAGTGCTCCTGACCCTCGATGAGCTCGCGCAGGGCGATGATTTTATCACCCGAAACCACCAACCCTCGCTTGATCAGTTCCTCCTCCGCTGCGGCGAAGGTTTCCTCGGCATCGGTGTGAAAATCCAAGCGCAGGGCATGCGTGTTCCAGTTCAAGGTCAGGTGGCGGACGGTTTCCTCCCTGGGCGAAAAGGCAAAGATCGGTGCCCGGTCAGGTCGAAGGTGGCTGGTGCTGTCTGCCATGTCTCCTTCGCGAGTGAAGACTGCAAGACGCGCATTCTCGAGGGAGTTTGCGAGTGACACGGCCGCACGGATGGTCTTTTGACGCTGTGTTTCCAAAATCGCCTCCGCTGCATATCCGGCTCCGCCGCTTTGGGCGATGCGGCGCGCCACGCGGTCGAGCACCTTCACGCACTCGACAGGATATTTGCCCGCCGCTGTCTCGCCGCTCAGCATGACTGCATCAGCCTGTTCGAAGACTGCATTGGCCACATCGGTAATCTCCGCGCGTGTCGGCACGGGATTTTCGATCATGCTTTCGAGCATGTGGGTGGCCACGATGACCGGCTTTCCAATCTGGATGCACTTTTTGATGATACGGCGCTGAATGATCGGCAACTCCTCCATCTTGCATTCGATGCCGAGATCCCCGCGCGCAATCATGATCGCGTCGGATGCCAGAATAATGTCTTTGATAAACTTCACAGCATTCTGGTCCTCGATCTTGGCGATTGTGCGCGCCTTGCTGCCCAGTTGCGTCAAGACCCGTTTGAGTTCCAGAATATCCGCCGCTTCGCGGCAAAAACTCAGCGCCACAAAATCAACACCCACCTCCACGCCGAGCCGGATATCCGCATGGTCCTTCTCCGTGAGCGGAGGGAGGCCGACTTTGACGCCAGGCAGGTTGATGTGGCGCCGCGAGCCCATGGAGCCCTCGGTGAGAACCTCGCAACGGATCCGGTGCTCGTTTTTTTCCAGCACCTTCATGTGGATGACTCCGTTGTCCACCAGCACTGTGTCGCCGACATGGATGTCATTGACGAGGCCGTCGTAGTTCACATCCACCGAGTAATCCTCCTCGCTGCGCGCACCCCGGACAGTAAATTCAAAAATATCTCCGGGCTTCAGATTTAACTTCGTTGGCAGGTCGCCCGTGCGGATCGCGGGTCCCTGTGTGTCGAGCAGAATGCCGCAGTTTAGGTTGAGATCCGTCGCAAGGCGTCGGATTTTTTTTACAACCTCGCGCACCCACTCATGGGTCGCGTGGCTCATGTTCAAACGAAAAATATTCGCTCCGGCTTCAAGTAGACCCTTGATGATTTCCTCTGAGCCGGACGCCGGACCCAGTGTGCAAATGATTTTGGTCTTGCGCATGCGGCTATCAAAAACTCGGCGGCGCAACTGGCAAGATTTCAATTGTTAAAAAACAAATTGCTTTAATCGATGTATAGCGATATATAAATAAATAAATAAAGACACTCTCTTATGACAACAATCCAACCTACCGAACTCCAATCCATCCTGAAATCTGACTCAACCGTCCAACTTCTCGATGTGCGCACCCCGGCCGAGCACAGCCAAATCCATGTGCCCGGCGTGCATTTGATTCCGCTGGATCGTCTCGATCCCGCGCAGCTTGCGGCCTCCGGCGGTTTTTCGAAGCTCAAGCCGGTTTACATCCTGTGCCAATCCGGTGGACGCGCCAAACAAGCGGCCACCAAGCTTGAGCAGTCGGGATTTGAAAAATGCTCCGTTGTTGAAGGCGGCACATCGGCATGGGCCGCCGCTGGCTTGCCGGTGAACCGTGGAGCATCCCGGGTCATCTCGCTCGAGCGGCAGGTGCGCATCGCCGCCGGCTTCCTCGTCTTCTCCGGTGTGATTCTCTCCCAAGTTGTCAATCCGGCGTTCATCTGGCTGTCGGGATTTGTCGGTGCGGGTTTAATTTTCGCCGGAGCCACCGATTGGTGCGGCATGGGAATGCTCATCGCCCGCATGCCATGGAATCAAGGCTCCTCATGCAGTTCCAAATAACAAATTCAGAATCATGTTTCTCAAGCAAATCTCCGACCCCGCCTTGGCGCAATACTCCTACCTCATCGGATGCCAACGAACGGGTGAAGCCGTCGTAGTCGATCCCGAGCGGGATATCGACCGCTACCAGGAAATCGCCAAACACGAGGGGCTGAAAATAACGGCCGTCGCCGAAACCCATATCCACGCAGATTTCGTCAGCGGAGCGCGGGAATTCGCAGCTGCCGATCCATCAATCAAACTCTACCTCTCCGCAGAGGGTGGGCCTGACTGGCAGAGCGAGTGGGCAAAATCCCTCCCGGGTTACCATCCGCTTCACGATGGCGATTCCTTCAAAATCGGAAATATCGAGCTGCAAGCTGTGCACACCCCTGGGCACACGCCGGAGCATATGGTTTATTTGGTCACCGACCACGGCGGCGGAGCGAACGAGCCGATCGCCATGCTCAGCGGCGATTTTCTTTTTGTGGGTGACGCAGGAAGGCCAGATCTTCTGGAGCAGGCAGCCGGGCTTGAAGGCACACAGGAGCAGGGTGCGCGGGCCTTGTATAAAAGCCTCCGCAAGGTATCCGAGTTGCCCTGCCATCTTCAGGTCTTGCCCGCCCACGGTGCCGGGAGTGCTTGCGGCAAAGCGCTTGGCTCCATCCCGAATTCCACCTTTGGCTACGAGGAAAAATTCAACCCCGCGCTTAAGTTAGCCCTCAACGAAAGCGAGGAGGCGTTTGTAAATTTCATCCTGAGCGGACAACCCGAGCCGCCCGCTTACTTCGCCAATATGAAGCATATGAACAAAGTCGGCCCTACTGTGCTGGGCGAACTTCCGAAGGCTCGTTTACTGCGCCTCGATGAAATTCTCCCTCGCCTGAACAAGCCTGACTTTGTCGTTCTCGATACGAGGTCACGCGGGGAGTTTTTGGAAGGCCATCTGCGCGGCAGCCTATTCACCCCGCCTGAGAAATTCTCCGATTTCGCCGGCAGCTTTCTTGCGCCTGGGCAAGAGATTCTCATTGTCGCAGCAGATATTGCCACCGCTCAGGACTGCGTTCGCCAGCTTGTGAGAATTGGCTTCGACCGCATCGCGGGAATTATTCCCGCTGCCGCTATTGCCGATGCCCCCGCAGAGCTGATGACAAAATTCCAAGCCGTGAATTTTCAGGCCGTGCCGGCACTTTTGGGTGGGAATGGTGACACCTTCACGCTGGATGTCAGGAAGGCCACTGAATTCATAGGCGGACATATACGAAACGCCCACAACCTTGCCCACACACGCCTTCGCCCGCGCCTCGCGGAAATTCCGAGGGTTCCGCTTTTGGTCCATTGCCAAACGGGCCATCGCGCGACAGGTGCCAGCGCCTTCCTTACGAGGAATGGTTACGAGGTTACCTGCGTGGCGGACAAATTTGAAAATGCTCCACTTGGTATTCTGACGGCCGGAGTGCCTCGTTAAGAGGGGCCGTGATCATATCACGAAGGACTGCGCCGCCTCGCGGGCCCGCTTGGTCATGCCGTCACACATCAGCTTACACAGCTCCATCACCAACGGATCGCTGACCGAGTAAACCGCGCTCGTGCCTCGTTGCTCGCGCCTGAGGAATCCTGCGTCGCGCAGCACAGAGAGTTGCTTCGACACATTCGCTTGAGAGAGGCCGATGGCCTCCACAAGTTCGCCAACAGTCCGTTCACCGGATTTGAGTTCCTGCACAATCGCCAGACGAGTCGGCTCCGAAAGAGCCCGGAATCGAGCTGCAATCTGCTCTAGCGCCTCCCGAGACTGTTTTTTTGCCATGCCTGAATATCGCTGCATGCCGATAAGAAAGAAACAGAAAAACCTCTTCGCTGGCCTTGCAAGCTGCGTCCCGATTGAACGGATTCGTCGCGCAGCTTGTCTCACTCGCCCATCACCCCTCCGTTGTTTTATGAATTCCCTTCTCACAGCATTGCTCCTTCTTGTCTCCAGTGTCTCCTGCTTCGCCCATGGCTCTATGGGCAACCCGATCAGCCGCGTGCATGAGGTCTTTCTTGAGAACCCGATGTCGCCGACGAGTGATGCCGGCAAGGCGGCGGTGGCCGTTGCCGGAACGCAGGCTTTTTACGATTGGCACGAGGTCAGCCTCCTCGTCCCCCAGCGCAACTACCGCGAGCTCATTCCAGACGGCCAACTTGCCAGCGCAGGCCGCACGAAATATGCCGGGCTCGACCTGCCGCGTGTGGACTGGCCCGCCACAAAAGTTCAAGCCGGTCCCTACGACGCCTGCTTCTCCGCCACTGTGCCGCACTCGCCAAGCCGCTTCGAAGCTTACATCTCGAAAAATACATACGACCCCACGAAGCCACTCAAATGGTCCGACCTCGAGGCGCTTCCCTTGGCGGGTGATGCCGTATTGGATGGGAACACCTACCGCTTCTCGGTGAATTTTCCTCAGCGTATTGGTCGCCATGTGCTCTATGTCATCTGGCAACGCGATGATCCAGCTGGTGAAGCCTTCTTCTCACTCAGCGATCTTGACTTTGGCGGTTACAATTTCGATCCAGCCCTCCAAACATCCGTCCCGCCAGCACCAAAAAAAGCCACCATTATTGGCGGCTGCGGCACAGGCTGCACCTGCCCAACCCCTGCGGCATCCCCATCCCCATCCCCTTCACCATCCCCTTCACCAAGCCCAGCCGCCACTCCCAGTCCCACGCCTGCTCCCGCTGCCGGGCTGCTCTCCGTCACCCAGCAACTCGTCAGTGATTGGGGATCCGGAGCGCAGATGAAGATTCTTTTGAAAAACACGGCCACCAGTCCCGTCAGCGCTTGGAAAGTGCAATTCGACTCGCCCGGCAAAATCTCCAGCATCTGGAACGCGAAACTTGCGAGCAGCTCCGCTGCCCCAAAATACACTCTCACTCCCGAATCTTGGAACGCCACCATACCCGCCGGCGGATCAGTAGAAATTGGCTACCTCATCGAACCAGGCGCTGCCTCTGCCCTCATTCAAAATCTCTCCACCCAACCTTCCAAT
>JBIKUM010000613.1:0-4429 GCA_044347585.1 Terrimicrobiaceae bacterium | reverse complement strand
AACGCCCACAAATCTGTGAGCGCTCTAGTCTTTAAGCGCTGAAACTCTAGTTTGCTTAGGCGCTCCCAAGGTGGCTTAATCGAGTTTCTCGGTTTGCGTCTCATCGCTCTCCTCGTTTTCTTCTTCTGACATCTCAGAGAGGGTAATATGAAGCGCTTCTACAATTACTTGGTAAAGCCCACGAATAGTAATCGGGATTAAAATTTCTATGAGACGCAGCGCTTCTAAAAATTTTTTACTAAAAGTCATGGCTACCTAGGCCTGTAAGCCATACCAAACTGTCGTCTCCTAATCTCTTGTGCGCGTCTCTGAGCGGCGCTTCGTGCCTGGTTAGTGGCCTGGAGTGTAAATAAACTTTGCTGCTGCTCACGGGCCTGCACGGTTTCTCTTTGAGCACGCTGCTCAGCAAGGGCACTAACGCGCTGTTGCTCCTGTCGAATAGAGTCAAAGAAAGAAAGCTGCTGCTGCTGCTGCACCCTGAGCGTTTCTGCTCTCTGGCGCTCAGCAGCAGACAAGGCCTCAAACTGAGCCGCTGTCCGCTCCATCTGCTGCCGCATTAAAGCTTCTTGGCGAGCAAAAGCCTCTTGTTGAAGCTTTACCTGCTCAGCCATTAAGCGCTCTTGTTGTTGGGCCGCCTGTGCTTGCTGAGATGCGTTTGGCGTTAGTTGGCCCTGTGGTGTGTTTTTGCCTCCACCGCCAAACCCCATGATTATTCCTCAGTGTGTGTGGTCTCTGCTTGAACGCTTTGCTTTTTAGAGCGTTCAGACGTAGAAGGTTTAGAAGAAACTTGCGTTTTGCGAGTCTTTTTAACCACTTCTGCGGCCTCTAAAAGAATATCTTCTTCTTCTACTTGCTCCGCTTCGGCGACAGAGTTTACAATATGCCGCTTGCGCTTCTCGGCTTTTTCTTCATTGTATGTGCGAAGACGAGCGTTGTTTTCTTGAGCGCGCTCGTTAATGGTTATAGAGCGCTCAATCAACTTTGTTGATAAAGCGTCTAAATTTTGAGGTGCGGGAGTATTCCCTAGACTCGGGTTTTGAGTAATCAAAGATTGAATCAAGTCCATTTTGGCACCAGGTTACGATTAATTCCGCGACTAGCACGGTTAAAATAAGTTCGAGCATTGGGTTTTGGCTTCGCTGCTACGCTTGGTTTAGCTCTGCCTAGCGTTGGCTAATATGTCCACGACCGAAACGCACCGCCTAAGGAGCATTTATGGCTCTTAACGTTCTCTATGAAACGCCCACTACTATTGGGGGCGACCTACGGAACCCAGGCTACGGCATAATTTGCGCCGTTGTTCACGCTGATAAACTTGTGGCGGCTGACGATGTTCTGCTTATTGCGGACACTCTTCAGTTCGACATTCAACAGAGTGATGTAGATAACGCCGCTTTGCTTGTTAAAGGGCCCAATACGGACGTCGATTTTCGACAATCTGCTATTCAGGAAGACCCCACTCCGTAGACCAGGTAGTTCAACAAGACAGCCAGGCACTTGCTTGGTTTTTATAATCAGCCCTACAGCTCTTACACACTATGACCACGTCCAACGAGCCACCAGAGTTTTATAACAACCTTCCTAACTTAACTTCAGCAGAGTTGACTGCGTTAAATTTGCTAGCTGCAAAACGCGCAGAAGAAGCTTTAAGTGGAGGCTCTTACGCTCTACAAGACCTAACCAATGTATCAAGCACGGCCCCTGGCTCTGGTGACAATGGCAAGGCCCTGGTGTGGGATAACACAACGGGTAAGTGGGAATCTGGCAACATCAGCCGAGGCAATATCAACCTAGTCAACGGGGGACAAAGTTTTAATAACGCTACCGGAAGTCCTTCGACCAATCAAAGCTACATTGCTGTCAACTATTCCGGAGTACCGCCTTCACCTCTTACGGTTTCAGGCGCTTTTGTTCCTGCTTATGGACAGTTCGCAGTTATCGCAAACGGCCCCTCCGACCCTAGAGCGGGCTTTAGCTTATTTGGTTCAGGTGTGCGGAGTCTATTTTTTCTAGGAGGGTCTGATGCAAGCGTTATTGCTAGTCAGACCGGAGTATTTTTAATAGGGGTCCAAAATCCTAGCAATCTAGCGCAGTCTGCCAATCTATATTTTTATCCTAGTGGAGAGTTATTTATAGACAAAAACATTCCTAGTACTTCAACAACTACCGGGAATATTGTCGTTCCAGGGGGAATTGGTATAGGAGGGAATGGTACTTTTGGCGGCTACTTAAGGATAGTAAATTCCAGCCCCCCTGCAAATTCTGGTGACACTGGATTGGCAGGGCAAATGGCCTGGGATAGTAATCACTTTTATGTTTGCATAGCTGCAAATACCTGGAAACGTGTTGCTTTGTCTACTTGGTAAATGTGAGGATTAAACAATGCAAGAACTTGCAAGATTTCAAGCTGACATAAACCCTAATGGTTTAGTATCTATGGCTGGTTTCTGGCATCAAGTCGCTAGGCTTGAGGGAGAAGCTCCGGTAGCAGGAGAATTAAAGCTAGGCTTTCAGAAAAGCTATTCAAGCTTAGAAGAAGCAAATCAGAAAGCCTTGGAGTTTCCGGGCTTTTCGGACCTTGCTGAACAGTTCAAAACCGACCCATTTAACGCTTTCTTCCAGCTTCTAGAAGCTTTGAAAATTTCTTACGAAGCAGAAAGAAATGCTGCTCTTAAAGGGGTAATCAATATACCATGACCCAAACCCTCCCCGCCTCTTTAGTCGCCCCTACCCGAGCTAGCCAAAGCGTTGGCTACCAAATCCGTGCGGTTGATGGCGCGACTATTGCCACAGCCTTTACCATCACAGGGGTAGCTGAAGACGGCACCTTTTACAGCCATCTGTGCTCTTTTAGAAGCGATTAAAGCGGCTTAATTAGAGTGTGCTCCATGAGGCGCTTAATAAACGCTTCATGGTTTTGTAGTCTCTTTGAACAGGGCGACCTCATAGCGTATTCTGTCGTCTCCTGGAATGCCGTTCGCTCTATAGTACCTCACGCGGTTCTCTGGGCTTAGTCCTCTGAGAGCCGCTAAATGTTTTTCATTCATGCTTTCAACATATAGAGTAGTAATACGCTTAGAAGACTCTCTTCGTTCGTCTTCTACTTCTACTCGTCTTTAGGAAAGACTCGTAGAAGCATAGTGCCGTCTTCTAGACGAAGCGACACTTCTCTTTTAGCGACAGTGAGATGTTTAGTTCTGTATCATCAACACTCTCGTCTTATAGACGCCTCTTATAGACGCTTGTGCCCCGCCCTTCCCCGTGAGGGGAATAGCATCAACGGCTGGCTCTGAGACGCCTTAGGCGAGACCTAGACGGTCTTTCTAAAGGCGTGGCGTCTCTTTAGAACCGTTTGCTCCCTGCGCCTCTACGAGTTCCTATTTAGGAACGAGTAGAGGAGGAAGCTCGAGTGCTTGTCGCTGCCGCTGTCTAGTGAACGAGAGCTTTCTCTAGAAGGAGAAGGTGGGAGCAGTAAGCTCTCTAACTCGCTTCTTCACTACGAAGCTTAACAGGTTAAACAGCTCTATTTATCTACGTGTATATACTAGACTTTCTATATATATAAGAGAGACTAATAGTAATGTCGTATAGTATGTAGTTCGCTTTATAATAGGCGAGACCTAAACGGTCTCTCTAAAGGCGAGTGCTCTCTAGAGCGTGACGTTTTTAGGACGTAAATTTTGTGAGTGTTTGGAACTATATATAAAGCGCCCCTCCTCCCCCCAGTGGACCACCAGTACAAATGTATTAAAATACTTATGCTCTATAGTGCGCTTGCTCTATAGTGCTCTTGTACGATAGTGCTTCTGTACCTACTTGACAATTAGTGCCTAATCGCCTATAGTGAAGGTGTCGCGATTGAACAGCGACGTTAACCAATTCACTCAAAGGACACTAATCATGAACCGCACTAAAGCCCAATACACCAAAGTCTCCAAGACCGTGGCTGTTAATACGTCTGTCCGCGCTGACATGTTGCGGTATGGCCGCAGCATAGGCGCCGTGACGCATAGCCATGACCAGCCCATTACGTACCGTGGCTTACAGTGCGCCTGTAAAGCCGTGGGTATCAGTGCCAAAGGCAGCACGTCTGTCTTAAGACAGCGCCTATGGGCCGCTGAGTTCGGGCACCTAGAGCCCAACGTGGTACCCCTTACAAGGCCCCAACGCCGGGCGCTTGTAGAGTCTACGCCTGTACAGGACGTGTCTACGGACGTGTCTACGGACGTGTCTGCAGACACCTTCGACTACGCCGCCGCCTACGCTTGCGACACGGCGGTTACCTACGAGGTTCCCGACCCCACGCCAGAACCCACGCCCGTGGCCGTTCCAAAGGCGCCCAAAGCGCCCAAGGTTAAAGCTAAGCGCCTGTCTTCTATCGGTGTAGGGTATCGCGAGTCACAGCGTTTCGTGGCCCTATGGCGGTCTT
>JBIKUM010000256.1:0-4430 GCA_044347585.1 Terrimicrobiaceae bacterium | reverse complement strand
AACCCCAGCGCCATTGCCACAGCCCAGCTCATGGTTTCCAACCGCCTCATCGAGCCTCTGAGCGAATGGGCTTTAATCGATTGGTCCTACCGCACCGCTATCCCCGAACTCCTCGATATACGCATCACCAAAAGCGCCAAGGACCGCCTCTACCGCACCAGCGATGATCTCATGGCCCACCGCAAGGATATCGAGGCCACCCTGCGCCAGCGCGAGCGCGATCTTTTTTCCCTCAGCCGCAGCTTCATTCTCTACGATGTCACCAACAGCCATTTCGAGGGCTTCTGCGCTTCCAACCCCAAGGCCAAGCACGGAAAAAACAAGCAACACCGCAACGACTGCCGCCAGATCGCTGTTGGCATCGCCTTTGACGAATACGGATTTCCGCTCGCCCACGAGACCTTCGAAGGCAACATGGCCGACACCAAAACCCTGCCCATTATTCTCGATCGCCTCGCCCGCCACGAGGATGGTCTCAAACCCGTGGTCATCCTCGACGCCGGATTCGCCTCGCGCGCGAACCTCGCCCTGCTCAAGGAGCAAGGCTATTCCTACATCGTCAACATCACACGCGGCAGCCGCTCCAAGTATGCCGATGCCTTTGAAAAAGAGACTTTCGAAGCCCTTCCCGGACGCTCCGAGGAACAGCGCGTGGAGGTGAAAAAAATCACCGATCCCGAGGACTCCGCGAGCCACTTGGTCCTGTGCCGCAGCGCCCAGCGCCGCATCAAGGAGGAGGCTATGATTTCCAGTGCCGAGAAGCGCTTCCTCGCCGCCGCCGCAGCCCTTGGCAAAAGCATTGAAAAAGGCGTCTTCAAGCGCGCCGCCGTCATCGAACGCAAAATCGGAGCCCTCCAAAAACGCCACGCCCGCACGGCGAGGTTCTACACCCTCAAACACAGCGCCGGACGGCTCGAAATCAGCCGCGACGAGGAGAAAATGAAAAGCGCAGTGGCTCAATGCGGCGACTATGTTTTGAAGACCGATAAGAGCCTCGAAGCCGCGCAACTCTGGGAGCTCTACATGACGCTACTCAAAGCCGAGGCCGGCTTTGCCCAACTCAAAGGCACGCTCGGACTGAGGCCGAATTTCCATCAACTCGAAGACCGCGTCGACGGCCACATCTTTATCAGCGTGCTCGCCTACCACCTCCTGCGCTGGGTAGGCAAACGCCTGGAAGCTCACAACGACACGCGCGAATGGCAAACGATCCGCCGCCTGCTCGGCACCCACAGCCTCGTCACCACCCGACTCCCGCTCGCCGACGGACGCATCATCAACATCCGTAAGCCCAGTCAACCCGACGACGAACAAAAATGCGTCTACCAAATGCTCGGCATCGACTGGAAATCGGCCTTCCCAACCCGAAAAACCGAAATTCCAGCATGAAGAGATTGTAGTGCCTTTGGAACGACCCCCTAGGTTTTATGCGGGTTCCCGGTCACCCATGCGAAACTTGGGCTACGGGTCGGAGAGACGACCGTGCTCCCCTCTTTCGCGCGGCAGAGCGATTCGAAAACCCTGGGAGGGTTCATCGTCCTCCCATGACCCATTTTTCAGCCGCAAAGCGGCGTCTCGTAACCCATGGGTAGGGATCGCCAGGCCCTTGGCGTCCCAAGACTCAGCCGCAAGGCGGGGTTCCTGCTCGATGCGATGGCGGCGTTGCCGCGCAAATGGGTCAGCGGCGGCCTCCGGCTCGTAGCCTACGCCTCGGAGAGCGCGCCGACCCTACCCAGGCAAACAATCGAGATAACGCGCGGATGTGCATAGGATTGCCCACACACATTCCGCGCTTAATAAAATCGAATCCTTAGACCCAAAGGACCTGCCGATCACTTCCCGCCAGATAGGATATCCGAGCAAATGTCTTTGCCAGTGAAGCGGTATTTATTCTCCCCGAGGGCGACGGTTTTTCCATTGCTGGATGTGAGCGGCATAGGGGCGGTGGTGGTGATGACCGCTTGGCTTTCGCCTGGGCCGACGCCGGCGATGAGGATCCGCACATTGCCATCGGCGTCGCGGAACTCGCGGGCGAAGACCTCGCCTTTCTCGACTTCCAATTTCACCTCGGGAGCGGGTTTGTCGGCGAGGAGGAATGACTCCAAGCCGCGCAGAACAGCTCCCACGCGGGAAAGCTCGGCCCAACGGCGGGCGAAGTCGGCTTCCGTTTGCGGAGCGGGGGCGTCTTTGATGCGATTACGATGACGCGCGTAGAAAACTTCATCCGTCATGGCGAGCAGGTTGCCGGCATAGAAGATGAAACCCTTGGCGCCACGCGCGGCCATGTAGAGCGACATGCTCAGCATCTGGTCTTCGGTGGGATCCAGAAAGCGCTTGGCATCCTCGGCGTTCTTGGCTTCGAAGGTGGCCATGTTGATGGCCTGCGGAGCCACCCAAGTGGGCAGGCCTGTGAGATCAACAGCGTTCATTTGCTTCGCGACCCCCTTCATGTGGATATTTTCGGCAAACCTGATCGGATAGTGATCGACGCCGATCACATCCTGGCCGCCCCCATAAAACGGAAGATCATCCAACTGATAAAAGAGCGAATAAGTCGGATGGAACGGATCGAGGCGATTAACCAATGCGCGGCGTGTTTCCAAACGATCCTTCATACTCAAAGGCAACTCATCGCAGAGATACCATGCGAGCAGTGAAGGATGATCCTTGAATTTCTCCACGACCTTGGTCATCACCTCGGTCTCTCCCTTGGCTCCCATCCAATCAGTAATTGAGACTCTGATTCCGTCATGCACCCAGTGCGCTCCGAAAATGATTTTGAGGCCTTTTTCGTGGCTGTAGTCGAGGCACTCGCGGATCGACTCGATCGTAGGACCTTGAGTTTTATCAAAACGACCGACCATCACATGGTAGGGCATGAGGCAATTGAACGGGCTTGCGCCGATGCGATCCAGATCCTCTTTGATAAAGTTGTCGATGAAGAGACCGACAGGAAGATAGGGTTTTCCATCCACGATGGCGCGGCCCTGGGCGTCGATCAGACAGGCATTGGCTGGAACCGGACGATCGGCAGGTGCCACCGTGAGCGGAACGGTTTTCTGCGAGAGGGTCTGTTTGTTTTTGGGATCGATAAGCGTGAGCTTCAGCT
Organism: Terrimicrobiaceae bacterium; assembly: GCA_044347585.1. GTDB lineage: Bacteria > Verrucomicrobiota > Verrucomicrobiia > Chthoniobacterales > Terrimicrobiaceae > UBA967. The sequence goes on along the minus strand of JBIKUM010000256.1, from coordinate 1,321 downwards.
CGGCTTCACCCAGCGGAAGCCCCGAGAGGTCGGCTTCGGCGCGGAGGTTGCGAATAGGTGATGTCAATGTCTTGAGTGATTTGCCACCGGCAGTCGCCTCGACGCGAAGTGTAAGCTCATCCGAGCGCTTCTGGAGAACCGGATCCTCACAATAGACATTGAAGCGCACCAAGCCCTTCTCCGGAGTGATGGTTGAAGTGGCTGGCGAGATGAGATTGAGCTGAATCAAAGGCTCGTCCAATTTGAGCTCCACATCCTCAAACCAAGCCTTGCCGATTTGCTCCCTGCGGATCTGAAGCACGAGACGCGCAGTGGCGGCATTGTCGGGAACCACGGCGCTACCATCGACTTTGGTCCAATCATCAGCAAAGATGAGCCCCGGGGCGTAGATGGCCTTTATGAACTTCCCGCTCTCGTCAAAGAACTCCATGCCCAGCGTGGCACCTTTCGAGTCTCCTTCGGGTCGGAGGTAGCGCATCCAGGCGCTAAAGCGATATTTGGCACCAGGGACGACATCGATTTTTTGATATGTGTAGGATTTGTCCGCCTTGTCCGTGCGCTCGAAAAACAGAGCGCGGGTGCTGCTGCGGCCCCCACCCTGCTCGATCACATAGCCTTTGCCCAACTTCCACCCCTCCTCACCCAGCTCGAAGTCGCCGTTTTTTAGCAAAGGAGCCGCAGGTGCCGCAGGGGTTTGTTCAGCAACTGGCGCTGTCGGAACTTCCTTTTGCACCTCGGGGGCTTTCTTTTCACAACCACTGAACATGAGCAGCCCCATTGCGAGGAATGAAGTGGCCGCGATCGAACGAAGAGCGGGTGAGACACGAAGGAATGAGGTAGATAGGCAAGAGTGTGTGATTCGGGGCATGGCAGGTGGTTTTGGGTTTTGTTGAATTTGGGTTTTGTTGAAAGTAGCGAGGAGAGCTACTGGCCAAGATTTTTCAATGTCACGCCCGCGCACACAAGGGTGAACTGTTTAATAAAACGGACATTTGCTTTAAAAAAACGGACATTTTTGGAAGGAATGCGGATTCCGCCTACGCGCAGAGAGAAGTTCGAGCATCGATGAGGCTGCCACGCGAGTGGCTTACACGGTCGGCGACCGCGCTCCCCTCTTTCGCGCGGCAGCGCGATTCGAAACCCTCGGGAGGGGCATCATCTTGCATGCCCCATTTTGAATCCTAAGGATGGCTTACTTCCCGCCAGATAGGATATCCGAGCAAATGTCTTTGCCAGTGAAGCGGTATTTATTCTCCCCGAGGGCGACGGTTTTTCCATTGCTGGATGTGAGCGGCATAGGGGCGGTGGTGGTGATGACCGC
>JBIKUM010000432.1:0-4439 GCA_044347585.1 Terrimicrobiaceae bacterium | reverse complement strand
CGATTCAATTGTTTTGGTGTTAACGATTTGCCCCTATTTTTTTACCCCCCTTATTTTCTCAAATTATTGCCACATCTCATCTTCAAGCGTCTTGTCACCCGTTAAGGGGTTGTTTGGTTAAACAAAAATAAACTGTTGGCTATTGGTAACGTCTAGTTGGCTGGGATTGACTCCGGTGAATACAGCTACGTCAGTACCATCAACTTTAATTACGGTGTTGTTGCCTTGAGCAACTAAACTAACTTGATTAGCAGTAATACCACTTATGCCGATGCGGTCTGACCCCACTGCAAAATCATTAACCATATTGGGGCTATCCGGTAGTGAACCTCCAATTACTAACCAGAAATTGTCAGCACCATCGCCGCCCCAGAGTGAGTTATCACCACCAACTCCGGCATACAGGCTGTCACTACCAGCACCACCAAACAGGCGATCGCTCACGGTACTATAGAGTTGATCATCCCCAGAACCACCATAGAGACGGTTGCCTCCTTGGTCACTAGAACGCAACTCATCCCCACCTGAACCGCCAAACAATAACTGTCCGCTACCTTCAGCTACCTGCAAGTTATCATTGTCAGCTGCACCAAGGAGAATGTTGGCATTACCGCCCTCAAGTACCATCAGGGTATCCTCACCAGCACCGCCATTTAAAACGCTACCACTAGCGGCACCTTGGGAACCAACATAAAGCGTATCTGCGCCGATGTCACCATTTCCATAACTATCACTGCCGAGGAAGATGGTATCATCACCTGCTCCCGCTTCCACCTTCACCGCGCTGGCTAGACTAGCTTCGATGGTATCATTACCACTGCCACTAAATACCATAGATCCAGTTTCGCTACTGGTGAGGGTGAGCGTATCATCTGCCCCAGTACCAAAGACTATGGATTTCCTGATCTTGACATTGCCTCTAGAAGTTAATACTGAGTAGGCTTGTTCACTTCCTTCCACTACATTACCCACTAAAGCCAGGGGTTGGTTTTGATAAAATAGGGTTCCACTGTATATTGTAAAGTCACCTGGAACAGCTGCGGGGAAATCTGTTTGGTTGACCAAGATTTTGTCCCCTTGGGAGGGATCAAACTCTTGGAAATAAGTTACCCCTTTCACTTGAGGGTTGAAAATAAATTCATCAGCACCTTCTCCTCCCACAAAAACCGGATTTACCGCCGAATCTGGCACAGAAAGAACATTATCTCCAGCATCTCCCATGGCGGAGTAGGAGGGAGCAAAACTGATGCCACCCCAAGCATGTGGTTCTGCTGAGATTAAATAACTAGCTAAGTTCTTTTCAGCACTGATAGCAAAACCGGAATCAGCATTGAGTAAACGTAATTGGAGTGAATCTGATTCTCCGTTAATTGCATCACCCCTAACTGCTAAATTTAATCGATAACTGGTTTCACCAGGGGCAATGTAGAAAGAACCATAACCTGTTTCTTCAATCTGATAATCTTCCCCTTCAACAGCATCTCCTCCCAACACATAACGCACAGTTAAACCATAAACAGGAGCAGGGCGAGATAGTTCAATCTGAAAATATCTTTCAACTTCATTAGCTGAATCCAGGACAATGTTTTCTACTGATGCACTACTATCAGTAGTCAGAGAAATTATGCCTAAAGCCGAATCTGTTTCTGAAGATACATAATTGGTGTAGTAGTCATTTCTTACAAATATTTCTTCGGTTTTGGCATCATATTCTGCCTTACTACCACTTTCTAAAGCCAAATCTACCAACTGATAAAGTAAACCTTGAGAATCATTTTGCAGGAATCTCTGTTTTACCCCGGCAATAGCAGGAATTATTAAGTTAGTTCCTTTTAAGCCCGCATCCCTGATAATAACTTCTAGTTGTCTTTGCCCGCGAGTAAATGCTTCTGCGATCCACTCCAGAGGTAGTGCTTCCACTTTTTGCTGGACTTCCCCTGGATTAAGGGGCTTTCCATCTGCTCCAAAGAAAGATTGTTCTTCGCCTAACTTGGTGGCGTGAGTATTGAGGATATATGTCCAAGCTTCGGTGACTTGTTGAGCATTGGTTGGATCTAAACTTGTCCAATCATAACCGGAATCATTCCATAATTGGGTGTAATATTCGTCTGCATTCCCTGAAATTACTTGGAAGAGAAAATGAAAACTACGAATAGCCAGAAAACCTTCAGACTCAACCGGACTAGCAGATAATTCTCTGCCCCAATTGTCTCGATCCACTTCCAAAGCGGTCATCAGACGTTTAGTAATTTGAACTAGTGCTAAAAGTTGATATTGATAGGTCAGAGCATCGGCAGCTTTATCGGCGTTACCTTGACCTAATTCTGTGTATGGGTTGTAATTATCATCTAGCAATTGGTCAGGAATATTTGCCCAATTGTTGGAGAATGTTTGATTGAACGCTTCAGGGGTGAGCCTTTCATAATAACGTTGATTATCTGTCCAATTAATATTTTGAGGAGCGTCATTCCAAAGTAGTACTGGTGAATATTTGAGAGTTGTGACAATGGAAATATTACCTCCGGGTAAGCCAATGAAAGGAATACCGTAATCTTCACCAGTAATTGAGTCTAACATGGCGTTGCCGTCCCCACTAGTGGCAACGATTACACCATCACGGAAATCTATTACTTGCTCAGTAAAATTAATGAAACTTTCACCGTTCCATAAGCCTCGACTCACGTCTTGATAAGTGTTTTGCTCTTCCGTGAGTGGTAAGGTAAATTGCCCATCATTGCCAACGGTAGTAGGTGTTTCCGATGGGTCAAGAGTTAAATTCAGTTCCCCGTCTGTATTTCGTTGATCAAACCAAATCTCCCCACCTGTTAAGGGACCGCTGAAAGCACTAATGGCTAGATTGTACAGAGACACAAACGCTTTGACTGGATATACTAATGCCAGTTCAGCTATTGTTGTCGTAGCTACCAACAAACTTGGATCATTGAGGTCGTAGTAAGATTTTGTGTCTGGAGAAACAGCTAGATTAATCGGTTCGCTTTGTCTCTCATCAGTATAATTTTTGTCGTACCAAAAACCTGCATTATCTGAAAACTTAGAGGTGGTGTCAAAATTCCATTTGAAGTATTCATCGCTGAATAAATCTTTATCAAAAAGATTCTCAATAGTCAAGGGAAACTGAACTTCTGAGCTAAATTCGTAATTGGTTTCCTGTACTATATCTAACGGTTCTCGCCACAATCCCCAAGCGTCATTGTAAAAATTAGCCGAGACACTATCATTAAACAAAAAGAAATCTGCTTGCTCTTTTCTATTGAAAACATCATCAAAAGTTTCTCCCGGTTGCGTTTGGAATGAAGGAACACTCTCTGCAAACATTAGGGCAGTTAATGCCTGAGCATAACTATGATCATTAGCTCCTAATGGACCTCTGGAAAATCCAGAGTGATTATACTTTGCCGATGTGGATTCAGATATAACTAGTTCCCCTAATGTTGTTTGATTGATGCTTAGGGAAGAATTATTAATGTATAAGTCATATTGCGCCAATGGACCGTCATAACCGAAGTTGGCAGAGGTGTGTAGGTTGTAAACATTAATAGCATCATCCGCACTTAGTCTTTGAGAAGGTAGCAAAGATTGAAAGATAGGACCGGCAGTATCCATGCCAATAATAGTACCTAAACTACTGACATTATCTGCATACAATCCTTGGGCTATGTCTTGTTTAATTCTTTGACCTGTTTTTCCTGCTACATGACCACCCAGACTATGACCGACTAAGGTGATATTTTCTGGATTTAAACCTTGAGTAAGTATATAATCTGCCAAGGCATTGGCGGTTCTTTCTGTGCCAAAAAGAGCAGGAGCAGTATAAATGGGGGTAGAGTCTAATGGACCGTCAAAATTACCCCAGTCAACAATGACAACATTAGCATCAGGATTATAAGCTTGAACTGTTAATCCAATACCATGCTGGGTGGAATTAAAAGCTTGCCAACGTTTCCAGTCATTTCTACCAAGCTTGTAATCTTGGTTGTTGAGATATTGTAAATTATCATAAAACCAAGCATCCCCCCGCCCGGCTGTAAAACCGTGAATAATAAAATAGGTAGGTTGATTGGGATCTAGTTCTGCATCACTAATGGGAGTTCTTTCTCCATTTTCATCTAATACATGAAACCAAACACCATCAATAAAGGCATTATCTCCCTGAAGAATATTCACATACTCTCTACTTGCGGGATAAGAACTAAAACTGGTATTGCCAAAAATACTTTGTTCATTTATTCTGCTGAGGTTTTTCAGTTCAAATAAAGGAACTGTATTGACATTGGAAACTTTTTCTACTGCTATGTCGTCTATTTGCAGGTAATCTCTATTGGCATCTTGAACATTGATGACAACAGATGTAATCTCACTAAAGTCTTGAGACTCAATGATGAAATTAGATTCAACGCCTCTGGCAAAAGGGTTGTTAG
>JBIKUM010000420.1:0-4441 GCA_044347585.1 Terrimicrobiaceae bacterium | reverse complement strand
ACTCATCGGCTGGGACACCGACCAGTTCCCGACCAACATCTACCTCGCCGCCGAAGTCATGCTCGTCGTTCTCGGTATGGGCGGCTTCAAGGAAGGTGGGCTCAACTTCGATGCCAAGCGCCGCCGCGAATCCCACAACCCAGCCGACCTTTTCCACGCCCATATCGGCGGCATGGATGCCTTCGCGCGCGGACTGAAAATCGCTGCTGCTATCCGTGCTGATGGCCGCATCGAGGAATTCGTGAAAAACCGCTACGCCTCGTGGAACTCCGACCTCGGAAAGAAAGTCCTCGCCGGAAAGGCATCGTTCGCCGAACTCGAAAAGCTCGCGCTCTCGCAACCCGCGCCCACACTCGAAAGCGGCGGTCAGGAGTATCTCGAAAACATCCTTAACGAACTCCTGTGATCACCCTCGGCATCGATTGCGGCACGCAGAGCCTGAAAACTGTCGCCCCCGACGGCGACTCCGGAAAAGTCATCGCCTCTGCCAGCAAAGTCTACGGCCTGGTGGAGGGGCTGATGGGAAGCCAAAATAAAACAATTGAATTATTGTCTTGATTACATCCGGTATAATTTACAATTTTTGCTCCTCCAAAGATTGGCAACCACTCGGGGCATCACCATTTCAACCAGACGCGACCTGCTTGCAAATCCAAGTCGTCGATAAGCTATTTGCAGGCTGATATGGAAGACACCCGGCGATCCATCGGAAACTTTATATTGATGAACAAGACATTCGACATTTCTGCGCCGCGGGCGATCTCCATGTGGGATTTTTCTTGGATGGAGCGTCGGTGGTCTGGTGCTGGATATGAGTGCTGGGACACGGCCTTGGATGAATTGGTAGAGCGCGGTTATGACACCTTGCGTATCGATGCCTACCCCCACTTGCTGGCGGAAGACCCGGAAAAAGAATGGGAGTTATTGCCGGTCTGGAACGCGCATGACTGGGGATGTCCCGCACCCTTGGCCATGAAGGTTGGACCGGCGCTGCTCGAGTTCATCGGCAAATACAGGGATCGAGACATCAAGGTCGGCCTCTCGACTTGGTTTCGCGAAGAATGAACATAAAAGAATATGAATCCAGAAGAGCACCAAGCAAAGCCAAAGCGAACCTCTGGGTATCAGACTAAATAAAAACCATAAACCATAAACCATAAAAACCATAAACCATAAAAAAATGAAAATCCACACCCCCTTCCCCCAGAAACATCACTCAACGTTCCATGCCGTTGCGAGTTCAAAATTGGGATTCGCCTGCTTGTTGGGCCTCGTTTGCACGATGTCGCCGTTTCGGGCCTCGTTTGCAGAGGAACTCCCTGCCCCCGTCATCGAACTGCTCGCTGATGAGTCGAATTCCATCCAAAATACCGGAAGTTTAGGAGAGATGTTAAAGGCTCGAAAGCTGGAGCATGAGGTGAATGTGAGTGTCCAGCAATTGCCCCTTCCCGGTGGCAAGTCGATTTCCAAGACCGTCGCGGTCGCCGAAAAACCGGCGAGCCTTTGCTACTCCGCCAAATTTCCTTTTGAGGAAATCTCTATAACTCCCGGGAATGGCGGGCTCACCTATGCCTTTTGGCTGAATCCGGCGGAAGAGCTCCCAGAGCAATATGCAGGAATATACTCTTGTTCCATGCAGGTCTCGGGCAACTGGCCCGGTATGGTCAACCAGATGCAGGTTGATCTGCGCTTCAAGAAATCGGACGACTCCGAATCACTGGTTTCTGTCAAATCCCCAAAGGATTTTACCATTCCCACCGAATGGCATTTTTACACCGTGGTCGCCACAGTCGGGGATGGCGTGTATTTTTATCGCGATGGCGAAGAAATAGCCCATGTCGCGGATGGTTTTCCGAGCGATGCCAATTTTGACAACCTCAATTCAAAAACAAAGGAATTCACCCTTGGCGGCGGGCATCCCAAAGGAGATGAAAATCCGCAAAACATCTCCAGATTCTCCACCGCGATGGTCTTTGATAAAACACTCTCGCCTGAGCAGGTTGCCAAGCTCTACGAGCGTCAAACTACGGGCAAGACAAAATAGTTCGTTATTTAGAATCATAAAACTGAAGACCAGCAAAGTGCCAACAATTGCCATCCATGAAAATGGTATTCAGCTTGTTCTGGAAACCCCGGCGGATGCACCGGTGCGGCTGCTGCAGTTCGCGCCGGAGGGCACACCGCTGGATGTGCCGGAGAAGCTTTATCACTGCTTCCCGTTGGTTGAGGTTCGCGGCACGGGCATCGCGGCGTCCGTCGCCTCGGCCATCGCCCCGGAACAGTGTGGGGCTTGGGCCTATCCCTTGCGCGATGACGACGACGAGGCGGTAGCCGTCAATATGGTCAACGCCATGTTGCTTCGCATGTTTGTGAGTGGGCATTTGGCGGAATTATCCGATTCCCGCCGCGCCCTGATGGCCGAGGCAATCGCGGCCTACAAGAAGATTCGAAATGATATTCGTGAGGGTGTTTCTTTCTGGCCGTTGGGGATGCCAGAGTATCCCGATGCTTGGCTGGCCTACGGCACCACGGCGGGGAGCCGTTCGTATCTTTCACTCTGGAACATGGGTGACGAAACAGGCTCGATCGCTCTCTCATTGCCACAATTTCGCGGCCAACCGCTTGAGATCGATGCCGTGTATCCGGTTCGTCGTCCAGTGGCTTGGCAGTGGCATCCTGAGTCCGCAACGCTGCGGGTTCAGCTCACCAAAGGGTCTGCCCGGGTGCTGAGAATCGTCCAAAGCCCGGACGGGGTTCAGGCCAATATTGGACTCCAAATGGCAACCGAAGTCGAGAGCCTGATCAAGAAAATCTGAGAAAAATGAAAAATGAAAAAATGAAAAATGAAAACGTGACAATGAATGAAAATGGCCTGTGTTTCGTCGATGCCGACGCAAATATGGGGGTGAAGGATTTTGGGCTTCGCCTGAGCATGGCGGGGAAAGACGTCATGGTCCGTTATGGGGCGGCGACCGAGGCGGATGGTGTGGTGAGTGCCGAGGCTGACGCCGGGAGTGGCCTAACGGTGCGCACCACGGCAACACCCGTGAGCGGCTTGCGCGCTGTGGTCCTGCAACACCGGCTGGCGAATTCCTCTAATACCCCCCTCTGGATCAATGCGGCCGCCACTGGGCAATTCGCGGAGTCCGCAGCCGTGCTGCACGGCAAGGGGTGCTGGCTGGGCTGGGACCTGCGTTGCTGCCACACCGACCATGTCCGCACCGAGCATTATCCACACTGCCAGATGGAGTATCCCTACTTGAGGATGCTGCCGACGGAAACGGTGCGCCTGGGCCGGGGCGAGGATCAGGCTTTCCCGGCGTTTTTCATCAAGGACATTCAGGGTAAGCAGGGCATCGTTTTTGCCGCCGCCTCGCAGGCGTTGAACTATACGACGTTCGAATTACGCAAGGGGAGTATGGTTAACCACAGCATCTTCGAGGAGTTCGCCATCCAGCACGACCCCGGCCAGACCGCCGGCTTCGAAGTGCCGGCGGGCGGGACCTTGGAATTGGACGGCGTGTTCATTCAGATCACCGGCGACCTGGCAACGGAAGACGCGTTTGCGGACTACATCAACTTCCTGGCCACGCGCTTCACCTTCCGCGGAGCGAAAACGCCGATCCTGAGTGAGGCGTTCCATTGCACCTGGAACTATGGTGTTTTTGCCGACCAGAGTGAGCAGTCGCTTTTACCGACGGCGCGCTTCATCGCGAAGAACTTTCCGAATCTCAAGTGGTTCCTGATGGATGCGGGCTATCTGGCGGGGGATATCGACACCACCTTCCTCGACCGCTTCTATCCCGATCCCAACCAGTTTGTCACAGCCGATAAGTGGCCGCGCGGGATTCGCGGCTACACCGATGAACTCCGAAGCCTTGGCCTTCGCCCCGGCCTCTGGTGGTCGCCGACCGCGCGCGTGCCGTCGCAATTGTATACCGACCATCCGGACTGGTTCCTGCGCAATGCCGACGGTTCACTCTACCTGATTGGTGGCCAGAATGCCTTTCTCGATTACAGCAATCCGGATGCCCTGGCCTTCCTCGACCGCACCCTATCGGTGATCCTCGGCGAATGGGGCATGGACGCCTGCAAAATGGACTTCTGGAGCCAGATTGTTGAAGACCGGCATGGTCGGCTGCAGAATCCCAGTTTGACCTCGGTTCAAGTGCGGACTCGCTTCTTTGAGACCGTCCGCAAGCACCTGCCGCCGGATGGCATCTTCATGACCTGCGTGGCCACCGGACTGGGCAATCCCTTCATCGGCCAGCATGCCGACACCTACCGTAATACGATCGATATTGGCGTCGGGCATTGGGACGAGCAGGTGCGCAACTGCATCTGGACTCTGCCGACCCTCGGGTTCGAGGGGAGAAAGACCTTCCTGCTTAACAACGACAGCGTCGGTATCATGGCGGAGTATCCAGATAACGAGAACGAA
>JBIKUM010000255.1:0-4443 GCA_044347585.1 Terrimicrobiaceae bacterium | reverse complement strand
TGCTCGGCTTCGAGGATCGTCCTCTCCATACCTTCCAGTTCGGCTTTCTCCTTGTAGCTGAGCTTGCGACCGGCAGGAGTCGGCTGCGCTTGGGATTTGGAGACCGGAGGCTCGAAGGACCGGCCGAAGTTTTTGTAATGCTGTTCCCGGCTTTTTTTCTTCTCCAGGTAGTAGGAATAATTCCCAGACTGAATGTGTATGCCGCCCTCCTCGAATGCGACGATCTGGTCGCAGATGCGGTCCAAGAAGTAGCGATCGTGACTGACCACGAGGACTGTCCCGTCGAAGACTGCGAGCGCTTCTTCGAGCATGCGAAGGCTGCTGAGATCGAGATCGTTTGTGGGTTCGTCGAGGACGATGACATTGCCGCCACGGCAGAGAGCCTTTGCGAGCATGAGGCGCGCCCGCTCGCCGCCTGAGAGCTTGTCCACGCGCTCGTTTACGCGGGATTCATCGAACAAAAACCGTCGCAGGTAAGATCGCACCGTGAGCATCTGTGTGCCGAAGCGCACCATGCCGCTGGTGCCGCCGATTTCTTCCATGACGGTGCCGAGGCCGTTCAGTTGGGCACGACTTTGATCAATGTAGTTGAAAACAACTCGCTTTCCGAGCGTCGCGCTGCCTTCGCTGGGTTCCTGTTGACCGAGACAGATGCGAAGGAGTGTGGTTTTGCCGACGCCATTTCGACCCACGATGCCGGTGCACTGGCCGGGGCGGAGAGAAAGATCCAGATTGCGGAAGAGCCAGCGTTCGGAATCGCCAAGCGGGACCGAGACGCCTGCATTCACAAGTTCCACAGCTGTATTGCCGATTTCGGGAGCTGGAGGAATGAGAAGATCCATCTCGCGTTCTTCAGGCGGGGCGCTCTGACCAGCGACTTGGTAGAACGACTCCAGACGGTGTTTGGATTTTGAGCGCTGGGCGCGGACACCGGCGCGGACATATTCGAGTTCGGCCTTGATGAATCGTTGGCGACGACGCTCGGATTGCTCGGCGATCTGTTGCCGGAGGGCCTTGGACTCGAGATACGCGGTGTAGTTTCCCGGATGTGAGAACGCCTGACCGAAGCTAATTTCGACGATGCGCGTGGCGATGGTTTCGAGAAAATAGCGGTCGTGTGTCACAAAGATGATCGCGCCGGGAAAGCTGTTGAGAAACCCTTCGAGCCAATCGATCGACTCGGCATCAAGGTGGTTTGTGGGTTCATCCAGAAGCAGGAGGTCGGGCTGCGAGGCCAGCGCGCGGCAGAGTGCGACGCGGCGTTTTTCACCGCCAGAGAGCGGCCCGACCAAGGCATCCAGCGGAGGTGCATGAAGTGCTCCGGCGAGGGATTTGATGCGGGTCTCGAGGTTCCAGCCATCGGCATGCTGGATGAGGTCGAGAAGCTCATGAAGCTCGGCATCGCTCCCCTCACCGCTTTCGTAGCGGCGCATCCACTCCACGAGGTCAGCAGCGCCGGATTCGATGTTCTCGAGAACCGTTCGTGTGGGATCGAGTTCGAATTCCTGCGGCAGGTAGCCCGTGCGAAGCCCACGGCGGCGTGAGATTTCGCCCGAGTCAGGATCGTTCGCTCCGGCGAGGATTTTGAGGAGGCTTGTCTTGCCGCAGCCGTTGCGGCCAACGAGGCCGACTTTTTCCCCAGGGGCAACGGTCAGCGTGACACCGTTGAGCAGGACATGATTGCCGTAGGCGAGTTTGATTTCCTGTGCGGAGAGGAGAGATGGGATTGCGGACATTAGAAAACTTTTTGGAGAGGAGATTTTTTGGGACTGCGACACCAGTGCCATACACAGGCGGGACGCCTGTGCTCCCCTTTTGTTGAGCGGCGGGAGGGTGCAGAGTTTCTAGGCACGGACATCAGAACGAGAAGATGTCCGGGGTATTGAATGCGTTTTCAATCTGCCGGATTTCGCGGGTCGGGCCCATGATGACCTCGACGATGTCGAACCGGTAAGTGATATCTGGCATGTCGAGCATGCGGAGCCATTTCATTGCGCCGCGAATAATGAGGCTGCGTTTTTTTTCGTCAACCGCATCCGACGGGCGCCCGAATTCCTCAATCGAGCGCGTCTTGACTTCCACAAAAACAAGCTCTCCATGCCGTTTGTCGCGGCAAACGATATCGACCTCGCCACCGTGCGGAGCTCGGAAATTCCGGTAGAGGATTTTGTGCCCGTGTCGCTGAAGATAGGCCGCAGCGAGGTCTTCGCCTGCATTGCCGAGGGCGATGTGCGCCGCCTCACCAGAGTTCGGCTTGCGCAACCGGCGCAAAACTTCGGCGATGGATGAGACAAGGGCCATGGGCGCGGAGTTTGGCAAAGTGTTCGCGCGTTGGGTAGCCTTTATGCTTGGCAAAACCATACTCCGGGTAGAGTAGATCGCACTCGAGCATGATGCGGTCGCGCTCGACTTTAGCAATAATGCTTGCTGCCGCGATGCTGAGGCTTATTCCATCACCGCCGACCAGCGCGGTCTGAGGGCATGGGAAACGAGGGACTGTAAGGCCATCGATGAGCGCGTGGGCGGGGCGAGGCGAAAGCTGTTCGACCACTGCACGCATGCCAGAGTGCGTTGCGCCGAGGATATTCAAGCGGTCGATTTCCTGCGTGGAGATTGCGATGGAGGTCCAGCGAATTTCGGGATTCGTTGTGATCTCGGCATAGAGTCGTTCACGGGCCTTGGCGGTGAGTTTTTTGGAGTCATTGAGGCCACTCGGGACAAAGTTCGGTGGGAGAATGACTGCGCCTACGACAACCGGGCCAGCGAGTGGTCCACGACCTGCCTCATCGATTCCTGCAATGGGTCCGGAACCCAGTGCGGATAGACGATGCTCGTGGATGAGGGAACAGGGCATACCGAGATTAGCTTTATTGAAGATTTGTGACTCAAAAATTATAGGCACCAATGCTGTGAAGCATGGTGCCTATGAAGTTTTGTGAATGGGGTTGCTGAGCAAACTCGTCAGTCGATCACGCTCGGGACGGGCTTGCCCCCCTCTTTGAGTCTTAGGCGCGGTCTTTGACAGTAGTAGCCGATTTGCCTTTGCGTGAACGGAGGTAGTTCAGCTTGGCACGGCGGACTGCACCACGACGCTCGACTTCGATCTTGGCGATACGGGGCGAGTGGATCGGGAAAACGCGCTCCACACCCTCACCATAAGAAACACGGCGGACAGTAAAGTTCTCATTAATGCCAGCGCCCTTGCGGCCAATCACGATACCCGAGTAGATCTGGATACGCTCCTTGTCGCCTTCCACCACGCGGGTGTGGACTTTGATAGTGTCTCCAACTTGAAAAGGGGTTGTGTCGGACTTGAATTGTTCGGATTCGATTTTTTGGATTGTGGTCATAAAGCATTAGGAAATTGAGTGGATTTACTTAAGAACGGGCACGTAGCCCCCGATAATATTAGTGCTTGTAGCTTGATTAGCCTTGAGAATCAAACCATCTCCACCCTTGCGAAAAACAACAAATCCTTTGTTTCCAAACGGCTTACCCGAATCAACTGGAGCTACAGGCTTGGAGTCATTAGTGAAATTGGAAGATGAAAAAATTACAACAGCTGAATCATTTGTTTCGGAAGCTTGGTAGCCCAAAACCGCACGATCGGTGCCAGCTATACCGGAGACTACTTTGTTTGTTGTCGCGGTTATAGGTGGGGCTGAGCACATTTTTGCAAAATCTGCCAAAGTCATGTAACCTCCTCCAGTTACAATATTCGCCCACTCAGCCCATTCCTTCTTGGGCAGATCGCCTGGCCAAGCTAGGTTTGTATCACCAGAAGTTTGACCATCAAGAGCGATTTGCTGAGCAACAAGATGGAGTTGTTTCATATTGCTGAGCTGTTGAGTCATCTGGCCACGAACCAAGGCCCCAGTGATCGCCGGCAAAGCCAGGGAAGCCAAAATCGCAATGATCGAAATAACGACGAGAAGTTCAATGAGAGTGAAAGCTGTAAGTTTTTTTACGAGTTTCATATTTTTTGGAGCGTAGAGAAAATTTTAAATTTAGCAACCGAGTCACCCATAATTACCACGCAGGCCCTCAAGTCCAGCAAATTTTCTCCAATCTTTTTGCCACCTCTTCAACATTCGCCCGGCTGTTGAAGGCGGAGATGCGAAAGTAGCCTTCTCCGGCAGGTCCAAAGCCACTGCCGGGGGTTATGACGACATTGGCTTCTTGGAGCATTTTATCGAAGACCTGCCAACTGGTGAGGTGTTTGGGAGCGCGGACCCAGATGTAGGGGGCGTTGATTCCACCGAGCGTGGCGAGGCCGCATTTCTCTGCCGCCGCGCGGAGGATGGCGGCGTTGCCCATGTAATGTTCGATGAGTGCGGCGACCTGTTCTTTGCCGGCGGGCGAGTAGAGGGCCTCGGCGGCGCGCTGGGTCACGTAGCCAACACCATTGAATTTCGTGCTGAAGCGGCGGTTCCAGAGGGGATG
>JBIKUM010000413.1:0-4447 GCA_044347585.1 Terrimicrobiaceae bacterium | reverse complement strand
TTGTTTCCGCATCGTCAAAATATACCAAACTGCGCATGACAAGCAATTTCAACCCGGTTGGATACTTGCTTTGATACAAACCCAACATCTCCTTCAGGGAGAACCGATTCAAGAGAAAAGCGACATCGATGAAATCCTTCTTGCTCCCCCGGTTTGCAATCGCTTCGAGTTTCATGGCAGCAATGTCTTCTATGCGCGCAAGCCGAATTCCATCGATTATAGAAGCTTCTTTTAACCATGCATACGGATAGGTCACGAAATCAACTTTGACTGCGTTGACTTCGTAGAATTGCATGCGTTGTGTGCCGCCTGTTCGAACAACCGTTCCGCATGTTTCAAGTTCAGATTGCAGATTGCTTTCGCCCCACGAGCCAAAGAAATCCAGGTCTATCGAGCGGCGATGACCTAGTTGAAGGGCCAGGGCGGTGCCCCCTACAAGCCGTGTTTCAGCAAGAATGGGCAAGTCCTGGATCCGTTTTAGCAGGGCCAATGTGTCAGGGCTGACTGTTTCCACGTGAAGCATCTGAACTCTTCTTTCTTCGCATTTCCAAGGCATGCAGCAAATGCAAGCGCTGTAGGCTCAAGCGAACGGAATTGCTTCGCCGTTTGAACGATCTCCGGAATCGTATAGCATGTTTTCAAGAGCGCCCAGTCCTCGTCATGCCCACGTTCGAGAACACGCTGAACGATTAAGGCCTTGCTCTTTTGAAGGTCGAGCGTTTCACGGTCAACATCCCAGAATAGGGACGGTGTAAAATTGGCAATATTAGGAGACATGGCATTAGTCAGTGGGGACAGGGAAAGAGAGGGTTCAAATAAGGTTCAAACGCGCCTGACGGCGCTGGTTCAAATAAGGTTCAAAAAGGTTCAAACGCGCCTGACGGCGCTGGTTCAATAAGGTTCAAATAAGGTTCAAGGGTTCAAAAAGGTTCAAGGAAGCGTTGGGGACAGGGAAAGAGAGTGAGAGAATCGCTGGAGGTGGATTGGGGACAGGCAAAGAGAGTGCTTTCTTTCAGCGCCTCTCGGGGGCGCTTGCCTGTCTTATCGGGCAGACTCCGTCCCCGTGGATGATGCGGGAAAAGCACCCACGTCAGCCCTTAACCGGTTGCTATGCAAGTTGTTGTTCATCTCAGGACGGTTGAGCCGTCAGATGCTCAATACGACAATAGGATAGCAGATGACGGACGAGAGGGAAAGGGAGTATGTGGGTGTGGGAGTGTGTGGGGGGAGAGAAGATTCAAGCCTCGGCTTCGAACTTCCAAAACCCGGATGGTGTCACGATGTCTATCCCCTCAACCCGCCCAAGATCTGTCAAATCCTTGTCGCCTGATATGATCGCCTGACATTTCCCCGAAAGAGCCGTAGCGAGAATCTGATCGTCATCCGGATCACGGCATATGGGTATTGCCAAAGGTTGGGGGTCAACGATCCTTACCCGGCTTTTTAGAAGACGAACCGTTCGACGCGCTTCTTCCGGCAAAAACTTAAACTTTCGCGTCAACACGTCGAACATTTCATCTAAAATCGCGGCCGACAACACAACCTCATGATGGCACACGCAATGCTCAAGCAACTCACTACATGTCCCGTGGGCAATGAAAGCCGCGATCAGCACGTTGGTGTCAAGAACGAGTTTCATGAGACCTGATTGAAAACGTCCTGATCGGTATAAATACCCAGCGCGGCCGCCTTTGGCACCAGATTCTTGCGCAAACCGCGGAACTGCCGCACAAACAGGTAGTCGCACACCGATTCGCGGACAATGTCGCTACGGGAAAGTCCGTCCATATCCGAAACCCGGTCCAACTCCTTCTTAACCTTCGCCGGTAGACTGACTGTAATCGTACTTCGCATAACAACTCCTTTTCGTTGTAATAAAATACCTTACAATGGCCTTTCGGTCAACTGCAATTGAGAGGATGCTGGGGACAGGGAAAGAGAAGGTTCAAAGGTTTAAAGGTTCAAACGCACCTGACGGCGCTGGTTCAAATAAGGTTCAAACGCGCCTGACGGCGCTGGTTCAATTGCGGGTTCTTGGGGACAGGGAAAGAAATGTGAATCAGGTTGCCTTTGAAAGCGGTTTAATTTGGAAAAGCTGGGGACAGAGAAAGTGGGGCGTTGGGGGCGTTGGGGACAGAGAAGGAAAGCAAGAAGGTCAAGATGTCTGATACCCCCGAACCATCAAACTCGGCGTTTTCAGCAAATGACTGTCCGCCGTTAGCAAAATGCACGCGTGAACGGCCGATGATGCCGATGTTTACCATTCATCGCGAAGTTTCCGTTGTTCTTTTACCGCATCCCCGCACCATTTGAGTTTCCCGGCCAGGGCGGAAAAATCGTATGGGGTCTTCTTTGGCTCGCTCGCAGGAAAGGCTACGATTTCGATATCAAGATCCATGAATGTCGCCGGAATTGCAATGCTCACGGTGTTGCCTTTGGGATGAACAATTGCTCTTACTGCTTGCATCGTATGCCTCCGTTTTTACGCCGAAAAAGTGAATACCAGATGCCTGAGTGTTGCTTTTCGTTGTCGCGTAGTTTACCAAAGCCGGTGCGCAGGCTCAAGCGCGCAATCATGCAGCGTTGGAGCGTTGGGAGCGTTGGGGACAAAGGCTCCTAGGGACAGGGAAAGAGAGGGGAAAGAGAAAAGCTGAAAGCTGAAATGCTGAAAAGCTGAAAAGAAAATGCACGTGAGCGTTGCGCTGGCAGAATTTCAGTTTTTCTTATTCATCTCCATCATCATCAGCGGCGCGGCGGGACGCCGCCGCAGGCGAATGGGGAAAAGCTGAAAGCTGAAATGCTGAAAGCGGGGAAAGAGAGTATGTGGAAGCGTTGGGGACAGGGAAAGAGAATCGTTGGGGACAGGAAAAGAGAGTATGTGGGTGTGGGGGTGTGTGGGGAGAAAGAGAAAAGCTGAAAAGCTGAAGGCTGAAATGCTGGGGAAAGTGAGTGTGTGGGTGTGGGGGGGTGTGGGGAAAGAGAGAGAAAAGCTGAAAACTGAAATGCTGAAAGCTGAAAGTTATGGGTAAAAGCTGAAATGCTGAAAGGCTGAAAGCCAGCCGCGCTTCAGTTTACCATTTTGTTTTTATCGCATAGCGGGCCATGACCCCATCGGCACTGATCAACGGCATGTTTTCATGTTTCGCTTGGGCAATCAAAAGCCGGTCAAAAGGGTCTTTGTGGTGTTGTGGCAGTTTTTCCAACTCCCAAATGTGGGCCTCTTCAATCGAAAGCAGGGTTAACCTGGAAAAATTCCTTTGCTTGTGCCAAAGTTCACACAACGGCATGTCCGTCTTGAGCTTGCCAAGCTGTTGCTTGATTTGCATCTCCCACAGGCTGCACACACTGACATAAAGATCGTTTTCTGGTCGAAGTATGATTTTTCGAGCAACCTCTGAAAGTTGTTCCGGGCTTGACGCCATCCAAAGAAAGACATGCGTATCGATTAAATACTTCATGCCTCTTCTCCCAACCAGTAGCGATCACTCAGAGGCACATCAAAATCGTCCGCAATCTTGATCTGCCCTTTGAACTGCCCGAGCTTTCGCGGTTGTTCATTTGGTTCGGGAGAGGTTTCAAATATTATCATGACATTCGCCATCCCAGATGGAATGGTTTCGGGAACATGACACTGCAAAGATAAATGATGGCTATCCGGTATGTCGACACGCGTTTTAATGACTTGCATGATTTGAACTCCTTAGTGGAATGGGGACAGGGAAAGAGAGTGTGTGGGTGTGGGAGTGTGGGGGGAAGAGAGGGTTCAAGGGTTCAAACGCGCCTGACGGCGCTGGTTCAAAAAGGTTCAAATAAGGTTCAAGGGTTCAAAAAGGTTCAAACGCGCCTGACGGCGCTGGTTCAATAAGGTTCAAATAAGGTTCAAGGGTTCAAATAAGGTTCAAACGCGCCTGACGGCGCTGGTTCAAAAGAGAAAAGCTGAAAAGCTGAAAAGGAATTGCACGTGAGCGTTGCGCTGGCAGAATTTCAGTTTTTCTTATTCATCTCCATCATCAGCGGCGCGGCGGGACGCCGCCGCAGGCGAATGGGGAAAAGCTGAAAAGCTGAAAGGCTGAAAGGCAGGGAAAGAGAGTATGTGGGGGTGGGAGTGTGTGGGGAGAAAGAGAAAAAGCTGAAAAGCTGAAAAACTGAAAGCGAGAGAAAATGAGGGCGATTGTTCAAGGGTTCAAATAAGGTTCAAAGGTTCAAAGGTTAAAATCTAGGGTTCCATAATCTTAAGCGTTGGAAAAGCGTGACGGAAATCCGCACAATTCCGCGTCAACAGCCCCTGCCGGTCGGCGGCAAATGCGCCGATAAGAATGTCCGCCACGGGACGCCTGAGACTCTTGCGCTGCCGATAGAGGGTGACGTGGCGTTCCCAGGCCTTATGCGCGTTTTGCGTGTCTTGCCAATTCCAGGGGATCGCGTATTGAATGCCGATGCTGTCCAG
>JBIKUM010000487.1:0-4460 GCA_044347585.1 Terrimicrobiaceae bacterium | reverse complement strand
TTCGGCGATGAAACCGTAACGGCTGAGCGCGTAGCCCGAGCCATCGCCCAGTTCCTCCGCACGATGGTGTCGGCCGATTCAAAGTTCGACCGCTGGCGGCGTGGCGAAACCACCCTGACGGACAGCGAGTTCCGGGGGTATGAGATGTTCTTGCGCGAAGGCGGCGATCCGGAAACGACGCCCGGGGGGCAGTTCGGGGGCGACTGCTTCCACTGCCACAGCGAGGCCGGACTCCAGTTCTCGGATTACCAATTCCGCAACAACGGGCTCGATGCACACTTTGCCGCCGATGCCGGTCGCGCCGGGGTTACGGGTTTGCCCCTGGATTCGGGGAAGTTCAAGGTGCCGACGCTGCGGAATGCCGCGCTCACCGCACCCTATATGCACGACGGGCGCTTCGGCATGCTCGAAGAGGTCATCGAGCACTACAACACCGGCGGGGTGCCTTCGGCCACGATCGATCCCTTCATGAAGTATCAATCCGGCGGGCTGACGCTCTCCGCCGGCCAAAAAGCGGACCTCCTCGCCTTCCTCCACACCCTGACCGACACCTCCTTCGTCCACAACCCGGCGTTTTCGAACCCGCACTGACGCCGTGCTGCCGGAACAGGAACGTGCCCTCGCCCGGGCTGCTGCCCACCGCGATGCCCTCGGGGCCGCCTTCCGCAAGCTGCGCGCCCGGCCACCCCGTGACCTCGACGCCCGCTTCCATGCCTTGCACGAGGAGGTGTTCCGCCGCACGGACTGCCTGACCTGCGCGAACTGCTGCCGCACCACCAGCCCCATCTTCCGGGACCGCGACGTCGAGCGGGCGGCGCGGCGGCTGCGCATGGGGGCGGCTGCCTTCGAGGCGGCCTACCTCCGCCGCGACGAAGACGGCGACCTCGTGCTGCAGTCGGCGCCGTGTCCGTTCCTGGACCTCGGCGACCACCGGTGCAGCATCTACGAAGACCGTCCGGCTGCCTGCCGCGAATACCCCCACACGGACCGCAAACACATGGCCGGAATCTTGCCGCTCACCGCGCGCAATGCCCATGTGTGTCCGGCAGTTGCGGAGATCGCTTTGCGCATCGCTGGCGTAACCTAACCGGCCGCTCTGACGTATGGAGGGCCATGATGCGTTCCCTCCTGTCTGTTCGTACGGCCACCGCAGCGCTGCTTGCGCTGGGAGCCGCGTTCACGGAAGTTTCCGCCCAATGTCCCACTGTACTGGGCCCGTCAGGCGCGGTCAGCAGCTCGCCTACGTGGGCTGAATGCACCGGAAATGGCGGCCCGTTGTACGTCCATGCCGGTTCGGTTTGGTCGAATCTGACCGTGGACTGGGGGGACGGTTCTGCTCCGGAATCCTATTTGGCCTGGAGTCCTTCGACAGGCCCCCTCACCCACACCTACCCCGCTGGAAACGCGGTCTATACCGTGCGGTTCATGCAGGGCACCTGCACCGTTGAAGGAACGCACATCGTCGAACAGCCGACGAACGCTTCGATCCAAATTCCCTTCGGAGGAGTGACCCAAGCGTGTGCCCCGGCGACCCTTGAGTTCTTCAACAGCTCGACCCAGATCAGTGCCACCACCCAGTTCACGTGGAACTTCGGCGACGGCTCTCCGGAAGTGACGTACAACCACACGAACGGCGGCACCACCGTGTCGCACACGTTCCAGTCAGGCAGCGTCGATTGCGCTACGGCAGTCACCCTCCGAGCGGAAAACTACTGCAACACGTTGCAGGGCGGTCCGAGCGAGGCCGAGTTCAATCCGATCATGATTTGGGACCGCGACGAAGCCTCCATCGACGCTTCGGCCACGATGCTCTGCTGGCCAAACACCGGCGTCACGGTATCGAATGCGACGGTGCGCAACTGCACCCAGCAGGGGAACGGCGGCCAGCGGTTCGAGTACTGGAACTTCGGCGATTTGAACCTCGACGGCACGGACGAAATCCTCAACTGGACAGCAACCCCGCCGAACGGATCTTCCCACGCCCTCACCCTGCCAGCCATCGGATCCTACACGGTCATGATGATTGACAGCAGCCTGTGCGGACTCGATACGGCGTACCGGACGATCCACGTGCTGAACGGCCCGGCCGGCTACCTGACGGCGAGCACCCAAATGATTTGCGAAGACCTCCCGGTGCAGTTCACCCAGCATGCCGGCGGCGTGCAGTACAAGTGGAACTTCGGAACGGGCGCCACCTTTATGTCCACGGCCACGGGCAACGTGAGCTTCACCTTCGTCAACCCCGGCACGTACACCGTCCGGAGCGTGGTCCTTTCAGGCGGTGGTGCGTCTGCATGCACCGACACGAGCTCGATCGTGATCACCGTACTGCCGCGTCCTGCCGCATCGATGACCATCACCCCGTCGTCGATTTGTGGGACTTCAACCGTTTCAGTGACAGGCAATTCGCCGGATGGGGCGAGCTATGCTTGGGGATTTGGGCCGGCGCCCTACGTGGCGTCCGGCCAAACCATCAACGGCATCAACTACACGACGCCAGGCACCCATACCATCACCATGATTGCCACCGGCTCGAACGGCTGCACGACTACGAAAACGGGCTCCTTCGTCCTGCATGCGCTCCCCGCCGCGGACTTCGGCTACGGTTCCCTTTGCGAGGACACTGAAATTCACTTTACGGACCTGTCTGTCGCGCCCACCGGCCAGCAGATCACCTCCTGGAACTGGAACCTTAACCCCGGAACAAGCTTTTCGCAGCACCCGGAATCCACCTACCCGGCTCCCGGCCAGATTCCGGTTTCGCTGACGGTCCACACCTCGACGTGCTCGAATACGGTGACCAAATACCTCACGGTCCGCCCGAATCCGACGGTGGCTTTAGCCGTCGAGGACGGCAACGGCTGTGCACCCCTGCTCGCCCAGCTCGACCTCAGCGGGAGCCCGCTGCAGTCCGTCTCATGGAACTTCGGGGACGGCACGTCCACGCCAGCCCTGAATGCCAGCGAAGCCACTTCGGTGGCCCACCTGTTCGAGGGTAGCCCCACGGAACACGTCACCTACACCATCGCAGCGACCGGCATCGACGCCTACGGCTGCCAGTCGACCGCAACGAACACCGTGACGGCCAAACCCTCCCCCGTCGCCGCGTTCACGACGAACGTAACCGCTGGCTGTGCCCCCATCGACCTCGGCATCTCGAATGCTTCCGTGGGCGCGACCGGCTACGCCTGGGATTTGGACAACGGGATGACGAGCACCGCCTCAGCGCCCGACCTCACCCTGGAAAACACGTCCGGTTTCCTGCAGTACCGCACGCTTGAACTCGTCGCACTTGCATCGAACGGCTGCCACGACACCACCTCGGTGACGGTCAGCGTCTTCCCGGAACCGGATTTCAGCTTCACCCTCCCGGCAAGCGGTGTGTGTTCTCCGCTCGAACTCACCATGCCGCCGGTCTTCAGTGCAGCATCGTTCCACTGGAACTTCGGCGATGGAACGTCATCGACGGCCACCCAGCCCACCCACGTGTGGAACAACACGGGCTATGCTGCTCTCAACCAAACGGTTACCTTCAGCGGGGTGTCTGCGTTCGGCTGTGTGGATTCCCACAGCCAAACCGTGACCATCCTGCCCCAACCCACCGCCGATTTCAGCGCTATCCCCTCCGGACAGTGCTCTCCGATGGAGGTCGAACTCCTGAGTGCCAGCACCCATGCCGATGCCCTTACCTGGCAGTTCAGCGACGGCACCACCTCGACCGACCCCCAGACGGAGCACACCTTCGAGGCAACCGGTTCTGAACCCGAAACGGTGCAGGTGACCCTGCTGGTGTCCCACCATTTGGGCTGCTCAGCAGAGCGCTCGTGGACGACAACGGTCGCGCCGCAGCCCGAATACACCCTCGATCTCGAGACCACCTCCGCGTGCTCTCCGCTGGAACTCACCCTCCCTGAAATCCACGGGGCCACGGGAGGCGTCTGGAACTTCGGCGACGGTACCATCAGCACCGAGGCAACCCCGACCCACACCTGGACGAATGCCACCGGCGAACTCATCAGCTACATGATTTCGTTCAGCGGGACCTCGCCTTACGGCTGTGTCGGCACCGGCCACCAGCAGGTGTTCGTGAAGCCACAGCCGGTGGCCGATTTCAGCGTGAACGCGCTTACTGGATGTGCACCCTTTGCTCCCGGATTCTCGCACTCCAGCGATCTTGCTGACCTCTGTTCTTGGGTGTTTATCCCCGGTGGAGCTTCAGGTCTTTCACCGTTAGCCGCTACGACCACTGCTGCAGGGGTGCCGAATGTGCAGCTCGGAGCAAGTTCCTTGCCCACTCCTTGGACGATTACGATGACCGCATCGGATCTGCATGGGTGTACCGACGTGGAGACGGCGGTGGTCACCGTTTGGCCCGAGGCCGACTTCGCATTCTCGGTCCCAGAAGTGGCCGCTTGCTCTCCCTTTATCTGGGAAGGAACCCCCCTGGCCGGGGCCTCGGG
>JBIKUM010000068.1:0-10761 GCA_044347585.1 Terrimicrobiaceae bacterium | reverse complement strand
CCTCAACACTCCTGAGGAAGTGGCCGCCGAGGTGCGCAAGCTCAAGGCGCGCGGTTATCGTGCCGCGAAGTTCAACATCAACAAGGATGTGAAAACCACCATCGAATTGTGCCGTGCCATCCGCGCGGAGGCCGGGCCGGATTACCCGGTGATGCTCGACCTCAACAGCTACCACAACTTCCAGGATGCCCTGACCATCGGGCGCGAGGTGGACCGCCTCGGGTTCTACTGGTTCGAGGAGCCGATCTACGAGCGGCATGTCGGACGCCTCGCGGAATTGGCCCGCCAGTTGGATACTCCGTTGCTCTCTGCCGAAACCTCCTCCTTCGGCGAGTTGGGCGAGTATCTCCGCACCGGAGCCGTCGATCTCGTGCGCTCGGATGTCCTGATCAAACCCGGTGTCACCGGGCTGAAGAAAACCGTTGATGCCTGCGAGGTGATGGGCGTGGGATGCGAGATCCACACCTGCGCCTCTCCGCTGCTCGATCTTGCCAATCTGCAGGTGGCCATGGCGACCAACAGTTGCCCCTGGGTGGAATGCCACCAGGACATGTTCCGCTTCGGCATGAAGAAGCCGCTTCTCGATGTTTCACCCGACGGGTTGATCCACCTGCCCGAAGGGCCCGGCTTGGGCGCCGATCTCGACTGGGACTGGATCGAAAATCACACCGAGGAAATCATCGAAGGAAAAAGCTGCTGAAATTTATGAACACACAAACACCATTCCAACTCATCGCCGCCCCGTTCACTCCCATGAAACCGGGCGGGGTCATCGATATTAACCGAGTGAAGCCCTATTACGAATTCCTGCGTGAACGCGGGGTGGACGGCGCGTTCGTCTGCGGAACCACTGGGGAGGGCGCCCTGATGACAGCCGAGGAGCGCAAGCAGGTGGTCGCGGCGTGGACGGCTGCCCGCGGGAGCGACCGATCGTTCCGCATTTTCGCCCACGCGGGCAATGATTGTCCGGCGGTTTCCGTCGAGTTGGCACGGCACGCGGCGGAATCCGGCGCGGATGCCGTGGCGATTCTCTCGCCCACATTCTTCAAGCCCGGCAACGAGGAGGCCACAGTCGCCCATGCCGCGGAAGTCGCCGCTGCCGCGCCGAACCTGCCCTTCTACTATTACCACATCCCCTCGATGACGGGTCTTGCGCTGTCGATCCCGCGTCTGATCGAGTTGGCCATCCAGCGGATCCCTAACTTCGCGGGGGTCAAGTTCACCCATGCCGATCTCGGGGAATACCTCGATTGCCTCTCCCTCGCCGGAGAGAAGCTCGAAATCCTTTTCGGCCGCGACGAGTTGTTGCTCTTTGGACTGGCGGCGGGCGCGACCGGGGCGGTCGGAAGCACTTACAATTTTATGGCCCCCCTTTACCGCCACCTGATCGCTGTGCACGAGCGGGGGGATGCCGTCGAGGCGCGCCGGCTCCAGATGGAATCGCGCCGCATGATCTTCAAGATCGTCTGCCACGGTGGATTGGCCGCGCAAAAAGTCGCCATGGTCTCGGCGGGTTTCGATTGCGGACCCTGCCGCCTGCCGCTCCCCCGGCTTGATGCCGCGCAGGTCTCATCCATCCAAGACCTGTTCAAATCCCTACCGCCCGAACTTCAATGAAACTCCATGTCCTTGCCCTTCTCATGATGACTTCCCTTTCAGCCGTTGCGCAAACTCAGGACCGGCCCGTCCGCATCCTCTGCGTGGGCGATTCGATCACGCGAGGGACTTATCTGGCACGATACGATTCCGGACCCCGCAAGGAACAGGGCATCGGTTTGCCCAATCCCCAGGGCGGCGGCTACCGCAAATATCTTCAGGACAAACTGCGCGCGGCGGGCATCCCTTTCGAATTCGTCGGCGAGTTGGATTACCAGGCCTACGGACACGATGGCGTGGTCGATCCCGGCTTCAGCCCCCGCCACCACGGCCTCGCCGGTTTTGGCAACATGGGCATCCTCCAGGGCGGTGTTGTTCCCACGCCGAAAGATGTGCTGGAGAGCAAGGGAGTCACCGAAATCCGCGTCCCGGGCATCATCGAGGTGCTTGAAAAACAGAAGCCCGATGTGGTCCTGCTCATGTCCGGTGCCAATGGTTTCGATGCCAAGGCGCGCGATGAATTGATCGGGAAGATCGTCGAGAATTTCAAGGGGCCCCTTTTGGTGGCGACCATTCCCCCGCAAAAAGCTCCAAGAGTTGGTTGGGAAAAAACGGCGGAATACAACGCCTCCCTTCCGGAGACCATTAAACGCCTCAATGCCACGGGCGCCCAACTGCAGATGGTGGATGTGTTCCATGCCATTCAGGAATCCGGGATCACCGACGACGGAGTCCACCCGAACGCTGAGGGACAGAAGGCGATTGCCACCGCATTCTTTGGCGTGCTGGAACCGGCGCTCAGAAATCTCAAAAACAAATAAGCCGACAAAAACCTTTCAATATGAAACGCGCAAAATACATAACCCAACCCCAAACATTCATCCGGCACACTCCCCAGCGTTCCTTCATCGGACCCGGCACCTTCCTTCTGCCCGATGGGGAGATCCTCATGGTGGCACCCTGGGGGCGTCCGCCGGCCAATTTCGAACAGCTCGCCGCCACTTTTCCGGTGCCGATGAACTACCGCAGCCGCGACGGCGGCCGCACCTGGGAGGAAGATGGACGCTTGCAGATGGAGTGGAATCTGACCGGCATGCTCTCCGATGGCGGGATCACTTTCCTGCGCTTGCAGGACGGTCGAATTGCTTTTCTTGGCCACCGCCATGTGGAAGGGCTCTTCGGAGGCGGGCTGCCGGTTTTTTCCACCTCCTCCGATGAGGGGAAGACCTGGACCCCGGCGCGCACGATCGGCGAACCGGAGGGAGTCTGGTATGTGATGAACGACCGGATGATCCAGATGAAGAACGGCCGGCTGGTCGTGCCGGTCTCCCACATGGCCAAGGGAATGGGCGCTGGCGAAGGCGACTGCAACCTGGGGCTCTGCTTCTTCAGCGATGATGCTGGGGAAACCTGGAAGAGTTCCTCTAAACCTGCCGAGTTATCGGATGGACGCGGCATGGCTGAGCCATGCGTTGCCGAGGTGGAGGGCAGGCGCTTGCTCATGGTGGCGCGGACCGGAAGCGGCTGCAAATACGCCTCGTGGTCGGAGGATGGCGGGGACACCTGGTCCACTCCCGAGCCGACAACGCTCGTCGCGGCCTGCTCTTCGCTGACCCTCAAGACGCTGCCGGATGGTCGGCTCATTGTCTTCTACAATCATGTGAAGCCTCTCAGAGCCGGAGCCTTTTTCCCGCGAACCCCGCTCTGTTATGCTGTCTCCCCGGACGGTGGAAAATCGTGGGGAGAACCCGTGCTCGTTGACGAGTCCGGAGTGCAACTCCAGGACCGCCAGGTGATTTATCCCTCCATCTGCTTCACCACCGAGGGAATGCTGGTGGTTTACTCGAATCATATGGCCGATCCCGACGGATCGTTCGCCGGCCAATATTCCCACGAAAGCCCGGATTGCGGGGGAGTCCGCTGCATCCTCGAGTATCCTGAGGATTTGAAACCGTGAAGGAGACTTCTTCCGTGGATTTGATGGTCTTTGGTGCCACGCCGGGCGGCATTGCCTGTGCTGTTCGCGCCGCCCGCGAGGGTTTGCGGGTGTTGCTGGTGCATCATACTGCCCATTTGGGCGGATTCATTACAAGTGGCGCCGGAGGCTGGGAGACTCCCTGTGATCTGCAGCGTTCGCCCATCTATGCTGAAGTTCGCCGGGACATTACCGAGTATTATCGGGAGATCTATGGCGAGGGTTCGCCCCAGCATTTGGCTTCTATGCCTCAACCCGACAGCCATCGGCACATCGACCGGGCCAAAGTCGAGCCGCGCGTTGCAGAGCAGGTCTTTGAGGAGATCATCCAGCGTGAGCCGCGCATCACCGTCTGGCGTGGGTGGTATCCAGCCAGCGCCAAACGCGAAGGGGCGAAGCTGAGCAGCGTGACATTGCAGCAAATGGATGGCAGCGAGCGCCGCGAGGTTACCGCCGCGACTTTCGTGGATGCGAGCTATGAAGGCGACCTGTCGTCGGTGGCCGGTGTGCCCTACAGGGTCGGTCGTGAAGCGCGCACGGAATATGGCGAGCCTCACGCGGGCCGGATATTCACGCAGCATCGCCCGGCGCCAAGTGGCCCTCCCGGATGGCCCCGTGCCTCCGCCGAAGGAAAACTCAACCTGCGAACATTTGGCCACAGCTCCGGGCCCGTTGTTTTCCCCGAGAGCACGGGGGAGGCAGACGCGGCTATCATGGCCTACAACTATCGCCTGATCCTGACTTCCGATCCGGCGAACCGTATCCAAGCGCCACGGCCGGCAAACTACGATCCGGAACGGTTTCGCGGAATGATGTGGCACAGCATTATTCCGAACATTCCGAACCAAAAAATCGGATGGAATTGCGGGCGGTTGATCGGCCCGCAGCACGCCTACCCGGAGGGCGACTGGAAAACGCGGCATGCGATCGACCGCGAGTATCGCGACACGATTCTCGGCCATCTGTATTATCTCCAGCACGACCCGGAGGTTCCGGCCGAGACGCGGGAGTTCTGGCGTCCCTACGGCTTGCCGCTCGACGAGTTTCCCGACAATGGCCATTTGCCCTACGAGGTTTATGTCCGCGAGGCCCGTCGCATCGTCGGTCGCCATGTCTTTACCGAACACGATGGCATCCCCGCGCCTGGACAGGATCGACCGCCGATCTATGCCGACAGCGTGGCGACCACGGATTGGCCGCTCGATTCCGTCGCCTGCAACGAGACCACGGTGGGCGACAGCAGTATGGACGGTATTTTCTTTCTCGCGGAGGAATCGCGGCCGGCCCAGGTGCCCTGGCGCTGCCTGTTGCCGCAAGGCCTGGACAACCTGCTGGTGCCGGTCTGTCTCTCTGCCAGCCATGTCGGCTGGGGGGCTATCCGGCTGGAACCGGTCTGGATGCAGACCGGTGAGGCGGCCGGGTTCGCCGCCGCTCTGGCTTCCAAGCAGGGCATCGCGCCTGCCGCGCTGGATCCGGGCCAACTTGTTCAAACTCTCGTCGAGCACCGCTGCATGGTGGCGTTCTTCAACGATGTGAATGTGGAGGACGACGAACCGTTCATTCCCGCCGTTCAATATCTTGCCACGCAGGGATTCTTTGATGGCTTCGATGCCCGGCCACACGAACCACTCGGCGCCGCCGCCGATCTCTGGAGCGACCGCTGGCGCAGTCTTTCCAGCACCGCCACGCAGCTCGATTCCGGTCTGTCCCGCGCCGATGCCGCAGTGACCATTTACCGCGATCTTACCCAACCTCGCCCACCAGGATAGCAATGCAACGCACCTTGGCGCATCCGAATAATTGAAATCATGAACCAAAACACCAAAACCTATCATCAGCCCGGAAGCGACATTCCGGTGCTCGGGGAATGGGATGTGGTCGTCGTGGGCGGTGGCCCGTCCGGCTGCGCGGCGGCCATCGCGTCGGCCCGCCGCGGAGCCAAAACGTTATTGGTGGAAAAATATGCTTTTTTAGGCGGCTCACCCACGACGCAGTTTGTCTGCTGTATTCTGAGCACGAACGGACTGGATTTCCAGGGGATCTGGCATGAGTGGGCGGCGCGCCTTATCAAGTATCGCCAACTCGCTCCCCTGCGCCGGGCACCGGTTCGTTTCTACCCGCAGACCCACTGGTTCCGCGGAGCGCCGACTCCCGAGGGAGTGCGACGGGTTTGGCAGGAACTCGTCATCGAGTCTGGCGCGGAATTGCTTTTCCTATCAGCATTCTGCGGCGTGTGCGTGGAAGATGGAAAAATGACGGGGGTCCTGATGCACACCCGGGCGGGCCTCCGTGCTCTTCTGGCAAAGCGTGTGATCGATGCGTCGGGTGATGCCGTTGTCTGCCACGAGGCAGGCGTGCCTTGGAATCGCGGAGCTCTCGGGAAAAAATGGGCGCAGGAAGTCTCCATGGTTTATCGCACGGGAGGCCAGACCACTCCGGGCGGGGAGGGGGGACCCGAGCCGAGCACTGGATGCACTTTGGCCTTTCTGCCGGAGCGATTAAATCGGACCGATCGCCTTCGTGTCGATGCGCTCGATCCGCTGGAAGTTTCTGCCGCGATT
The DNA here is from genome assembly GCA_044347585.1 of Terrimicrobiaceae bacterium. GTDB lineage: Bacteria > Verrucomicrobiota > Verrucomicrobiia > Chthoniobacterales > Terrimicrobiaceae > UBA967. The sequence goes on along the minus strand of JBIKUM010000068.1, from coordinate 4,629 downwards.
ACTGACACCCGCGATGAGATTTGGCGTTACTCCGATTCGTTGGAAGACGGTAAATACCTGGTTGATATCGCGCCAGAGCTGGGAGTCCGCACATCCCGAATTATTGAGGGTATTGATTGCGTCTCCGAAGAACAAGCGTGGGACTTCCACAAGCATCCGTTCGGGATCGCCCGCTCCACATGGGAGCTCGATATTCATCCGCCGGACGACGATCCCATTCCCGAGCGTTGGTTTCATAGCAAGAGCGAGCTTTATGCGCGGCGGGCAGAGAGGATTCAGGACGGGGAATATTTCGACATCCCCTATGGCTGTCTGGTGCCCAAAGGCGTGGACAATCTTCTGGTGGCGGGGCGGTGTCTCTCAGCGAGTTATCTGGCCCATGGATCGTTGCGCATCCAGCAGACTTGCATGGCGACTGGGCAGGCTGCGGGAACCGCCGCCGCCATGAGCATCGAGGCTGGGCTCACCCCGCGTGAGCTGGATCCCGTCCGCGTGGCCTCCCAAGTCGCCGATGACCGCAGCAAAGTCGAACCCGCATTTGAAATCCTGCGAGACCTGCCACTCGCGAAATAGACGGCATTTCTCTTTCCATGAAAACTGAACAAACAACTGAACATTATTCCAAAAATCTTCCGATCCTCGGTCATTACGATGTGATCGTCTGCGGCGGCGGACCGAGCGGCATTCCCGCCGCGCTCGCGGCCCGACGAGCTGGCGCCAGCGTGTTGCTGATCGAGCAGACCGGCCAACTCGGCGGCGTCGGAACCTCCGCCGGGGTCTCGCATCTGCTAGGCGGACGAACCGGCGATAATCGTCAGGACTGCGTGCGGGGAATCTTCAAGGAGATCACCGAGGAACTCATCCGTCGCGGCTCGGCCGTGGATCCGAAAACCATTCCTGACGAAAAATACACGCCCTACGGTCAATTCAGGGGACTGGCTGCCGGGGTGCCCTTCGACCCCATTGCCATGGTGGCTCTGCTCGACGAGAAGATGGCCGAAGCCGGGGTGGATGTGCTCTACTTCACGGGCCTCGCGGATGTGATCGTTAGGGAAGAGGCGGTGAGCCATGTGATCGTCTTTAACAAGTCCGGCCTCCACGCCTTTGCCGCGAAGGCGGTGGTCGATGCGACCGGAGACGGTGATGTGGCTGCGCGCAGCGGTTGCGAGATGGTGAAGGGCCGCGCGGAGGACGGGCTCATGACGCCGGCGACCCTGATGTTTCACGTGGACAGGGTGGATCAGGACAAACTCAACGCCGAGATCTATGCCAAGGATTCCCCTCGCCTGAAGGAACTCATCCAGTCGCTGCGCGAAAAGGGTGAATGGCCATACCCCTACGATGTCTTCATCAGTATTCAGTTGCATGAGAAGGGGACACTCATGATCAATACTACGCGCATCTGCGATGTGGATGGGACCGATGGGAGATCTGTTTCGCGAGGTATGATGCAGGGTCGTCGCGAAGTGACGGGACTGTTTGCGCTGATGCGAAAGTATTTCCCGGGTTTTGCCGAGGCGCGGATCAAGAGTGTGGCCCCGGTGCTGGGCATCCGGGAGACGCGGCGAATCGTGGGCGATTATGTTTACTCGGTCGAGGATCTCGTCGATGCGAAGGATTTCGAGGACACCATCGGATTCAGCGGCTATTGGTGGGATCTGCCCGATCCGAGACGACCCAGCAGTCAGCCGATGGAGGAGCGGAAAGTCTCGATGCCGCGGCTCTACACGCCGATTCCCTACCGGGTGATGGTGCCGCGTCCGATTCGTAATGTCATTTGTCCGGGCCGTGCCATCAGCGTCGAGCGGGATGTCTTGGGGCCGCTCCGCGAGCAGGCACCGTGCTACGCCATGGGCCACGCGGCGGGATTGGCGGCTGCAGAGGTCGCGCAAAATGGATGCGCCTTCCGCGAAGTGGACACTGCACGGCTCAGGCAAACACTCCGGGATCAGGAGGCACTTGTCGATTGGGTGGAAGCATAGGAATCTGCCAATTCCGAGGGAATGGAATGCCTGAGCTACTCCGACGCTGGAAAATCGTGGATCGAACCCGTGCGCATGGACCAGTGCGGCGTGTGGCCGAACACGGGGGAGGAAATTCCCCCTGCCACTTTGAATTTCAACCGCTATTTGGATTGCGGAGTTTTCGGTAGTCGCGCGGGGTCATTCCTGTGGACTTTCGGAATTGGCGGTTGAAATTGGCAAGGTTTCCGAATCCGCTGGCGAGGGCGATTTCAAGGATGCTCTTATCGCTTTCGACGAGTCTCTGGCAGGCTTTGCCGATGCGGCAGCCGTTTCGGAAATCCACGAAGGTTTTTCCTGTGGTCTTCCTGAAAAAGCGAGCAAACGAGGAGGGGGCGAGGTTGGCGAAGCGGGCGGCGTCGCCAAGGGAGTATTCCTCGTCGGAATGGCTTTCAATGTGCTCGATGATTTTTCCCAAACGCGAGCCCATCTTGAAGGCGCGCTCATTGCGGTAGGAGGGCTCGACGAGCGTTTCGGCATCAGCCTGCGATAGTTCATGAAGGATGCCGACCAGTTTCAACCAGGCATCCATTCCGTCCGCTTTGGTCAAAGCCCGCAGCTGCTTCTCCAGCCGATCGGCCGTTTTGGAGGAAAACCTCACGCCCATTGCCGAGCGGAGCAGGAGCGTGCGAATGGACTCAAATTCCGGCAACTCAAGCAGTGATCTCGGAAACGCCGACTCCAAAAATTGCACAACGATCGCCTCGTTGGCAGAAGCAGTGCGCCCGGTTTTTCGCGAGAACCAAGTGTGCGGCAAGTTCGGCCCGAGCAGGACGAGATCGCCGGGTTTGTAATCCCCGCTGTGATCGCCCACAAGCCGCGTGCCGGAGCCGCATGTAATCAAAGTGAGTTCGATTTCCGGATGATAGTGCCAGTTCCACGGGAAGGTGCGTTCCGCGCGGCGGTATGCCCGCAACACGCGCTTGCCATTCCACCATGGCATGGCTTCGATTTCCGCTTTCATGAGAAATTCATATTAAAAAAAGTATTAAAAAGAAAAAATAATATTGGTTTTGGATAAGCCGGTAGAAGATCAATTTCAAAAAATCTATTGTGATGGCGCACGATGAAACCCTCTCCTACTCCCACCGATTCCCCTTATCTCAAACTTCCGCCCTTGATCGGCATCGCCACATTTGACGAAGCCAAGAAGCCTGGCCTGTCCGTCGAGACCTGCGTTAAGCGGCTTAAGCGCTTCCACAACGCTTTCTGGCGCATCCACCAGATTTGTATCGCCCACGTTGCGGAGGAGCCGGTGTATGAACTCAAGATGGCTTTCAGCTATCACGCACATCTCGCGGCGGAAATGGACACGCTCTTCCGCGCCAGAGTCGGGGAAATGCGCGAGCCTCCGCTGGGCTTGGAGAAAAGCCAGCATCCCGCACTGGATGTGTTTTTTGACGAAATCTTGGCGACGCCATCGACCAAGGAACGCTTGGCCGGACTCTATCGCAAAGCCTTGCCGGCGCTTCGCGAGGGGCTTCAGCGCTACATCGCCGAGACGCATCCCTTGGCTGACCACCCGTCGCGCCGTATTTGCCGTCAGTCACTGATGGATGTGGAAGATATGTGTGCATGGGGTGCGCAAGCCGTTGCGGCATTCGGTGGTGACGCGGGCTTGGAAGAATCCTCCAACTGGCTCTCGCTTCTCGATATCTGCCTCGCCAGTGCCGGGGGATTGGATGGCGCGGGGAAAATGTCGCAGAATACAGAAGCCCCAGTCCGGCATTACAGCTCGACGGCGTTTGTCTTCGATGGCACACCCCGGCGCGACGAGCGGTTCCCGGACCCCTACAACATGGGAGTCAATGCGGAGGCCTTCCTTTACGATGAGGAAATGCCACCGAATGCGAAGGTGCTGATGATGTTCTACAAGCGGATTCGCGAAATCGATGTGCCGGAAATGATGTCGAGCATCCTGCATGAAACCAAAGGCAAGCCATGGTCCTATTACCGCGACATGACACGCCAGCTTTGGGACGAGGCGCGCCATGCCATGATGGGCGAGGTGGGATTTGTCTCCGAAGGGATCGAGTGGCCTCGCCTGGTGATGGTGAATTCCACTTGGTCGCGCGCCCTCAACACCCAGCTCACGCCGAAGGAGCGCCATGCTGTGCTTTATTTCATCGAGCAGGGGTTGATGCCGAAGACCGGCAAGCGCCATGAATGGGTGGTGAGCAAAGAGGCCGGGAATCCCTTGGCAACGACCTTCCAAGATTTCGACTGGGCCGACGAGGTTCTGCATGCCCGTATCGGACGCGATTGGTATGTCGCCGACATGACGGACGCCAAGGAGGCGATTGATTACGGCGACACTTGCTGGGCCAAGGTGCTCGTCGGTTGGAGCGATTCGAAAAAACAAGGGCTCACCGAGCATCGCAACTGGTGGCCTGAGCTCTACCTCACCTGGTGCGCCCAGCGTGGCATCACGCCCGACGCCAGAGCCGAGGCCTTTGCCGAAACTTATGAAAGCAAGCGTCCCGATCTCAAGACGCTTCCCGTCTCCGTGTGACTCAGGTCCCTTGCCTGAAGCCAAGCACTCGGTGAGAAGTCCATCGCCTTACGCCAGCGATGCGGCTATAAGATGGACTTCTGTAATATAGCTGTG
>JBIKUM010000357.1:0-2741 GCA_044347585.1 Terrimicrobiaceae bacterium | reverse complement strand
GCGTATTCCTCGGCAATCTGCCTGTCATCGCCTCATTCAGAGTGCAAATACTCTCGTCTTGAGTCCATTCCAGTATCGTCGCAATCTATGCAAGTTCATTTCTCATGATTACAGAACCACCCACCCTGTCCCGTTGTTTGAAAACAATCTCGCTCTCCGCCGACCTTGTGATCGTGGGTGGAGGCATCGCTGGCACTTGTGCGGCCGTCACTGCCGCGAGGCAGGGATTGAAGGTGGTGCTTGTGCAGGATCGTCCGGTGCTCGGTGGCAACGCCTCCAGTGAGGTCCGTCTCTGGGTGCTGGGTGCGACTTGTCACATGGGCAATAACAACCGCTGGTCCCGAGAGGGCGGCGTGCTCAACGAGATCCTCCTCGAAAACTTCCACCGCAATCCGGAAGGCAACGCGATCCTCTTCGACGCCGTCATGCTGGAGATGGTTCGAAATGAGAAGAACATCACGCTCCTTCTCAACACGGCCGTCTTCGATGCCACCAAGAAGGATGCCGACACCATCGCCTCGGTGCGGGCCTTCTGCAGCCAGAACTCGACGCTCTACGATATTAGCGCTCCGCTTTTCTGTGATGCCTCGGGGGACGGGATTCTTGGATTCCTTGCCGGCGCGGCCTTCCGCATGGGGGCCGAAAAGAAGGAGGAGTTCGGCGAGAAATTCGCGCCGGATATCGCGTTCGGCGAACTTCTCGGACATTCGATTTACTTTTACTCGAAGGACACCGGTCGCCCAGTCACCTATGTTCCGCCATCCTTCGCGCTGGACGACATCACGAAAATCCCGCGCTACAAATCCTTCAACACAAAAGAGGATGGTTGCCGCCTCTGGTCGATCGAATACGGCGGACGGCTCGATACCGTTCATGATACCGAGGAGATCAAGTGGGAGCTTTGGAAGGTGGTTTACGGAGTCTGGAACTATATCAAGAACTCGGGTGAATTCCCCGAGGCTGCGAACCTCACACTCGAATGGGTGGGGCATGTGCCGGGCAAACGCGAAAGCCGCCGCTTCGAGGGCGATGTGATGATGATCCAGCAGGATGTGATCGAGCGGCGGGAGCACCCCGACACGGTCGCGCACGGAGGATGGAATCTCGATCTGCATCCCGCCGAGGGGATTTACAGCCCGCATCGCGGTTACACGCACTGGATGACGCGCGGCGTTTATGGGATTCCCTATCGCGCCCTCTACAGCCGCAACATCAACAATCTCTTCCTGGCCGGGCGCATTATCAGCTCCTCGCATGTGGCCTTTGGATCGACCCGCGTGATGTGCACCTTGGGCGCAGCGGCGCAGGCGGTCGCCGTGGCCGCTGCACATTGCTTGAAGTATGGCTGCCTTCCACGCGGAATCAGCGAACCGGAACGCCTGGGTGAGTTCCGCAGGGATCTTGCCCGCACCGGCCAATTCATTCCCTGTTACCATTTGGAGGACGAGGAGGATCTGGCCAGAAAGGCTGTGCTGACCTCCTCCGGCGGTCTCCGTCTCGGAGCGTTGCCGCCCGACGGGCCGTTGTTCCAGCTCATCCATGCCAAAGGGCAGATTCTCCCGCTGCCCGCCGGACGCGTCCCGGCCATCACCTGCCTGCTTGATGTCTCGGAAGCGACGACCCTACAGGTGGCGCTTCGCACCGGAAACCGGCCCGACAACTACACCCCGGAGACCACGCTGGCCACCCGCCGCATCGAGTTGTCACCCGGATCGAATCAGGAAATCGCGTTTGATTTTGAAACCACGCTGGAGGAGCCCATCTATGCCTTTGTCTGCTTCGGGCCGAATCCCGCCGTGCAGATCCGCGCCAGCGAAGAGAGGATCACGGGTCTGGTTTCTGTGACGCACTACTGGGATCAAACCCCTCCGGAGGATATCGGGGTGGAGTCCTTTGAATTCTGGACGCCCCAGCGCCGTCCCGGTGGACAAAATCTCGCCTTGCGTTTTTCACCCGCCCTGGAGGCATTCGGGCCGGAAAATGTCACCAATGGCTTCACGCGTCCGACCCGTGCGTCCAACGCCTGGGTGGCCGCCCCCGCTGACGGCGCGGCGTGGCTGGAGTTCCGCTGGCCGGTTGCCCAAACGATCAGCCGCGTCGAGATCACCTTCGACGCCGACTGGGATCATGCACTCGAGAGCGTTCTCATGGGCCATCCGGAAAATGTCATGCCCTTCACCGTGCGCGACTGCACGCTCAGTGACGTTCGCGGCCGGGTTTTACATGAGATCAAAGGAAACCATCAGGCCCGCCGGGTCATTGTTTTTCCCGAACCGGTCACAACCGAACGCCTGCGTCTCGAGATGCCTTCGCGCCAGCAGCACGCCCCCGCAGCGATTTTCGAGATCCGGGCGTATGCCTGAGTGAAGCGGCTTGCTTTTGGATTTTTAAAGAGGAGCACAGGCGTCCGCCTGTGTGCGTGGGGGCGCTCTTTGGTCCGATGGTTAGCGGGCGAGCAGGCGAACCAGTCTCCACACGGCCGAGACGGCCATGCCCCCTTGTTTTGCGATGCAAAGTCCACCTTCAAGCGGACACTGGTATCAATCGCGGATAGCGTGGCACTTGGATATGAAAAACGCAGCCAATGTGAGCAGTGCTATTCACCTCGTGAATCGCTCACAAACGGAAGAAGCATCTGAAAGCGCTCGCAAAATTTCTGTTGACTTAGACTACATGCGTGGTATCTCACACACATGAGTAAGAAATTTTCGCCTTCTAAAATCTCCGCATCCGAGTGGGAG
>JBIKUM010000252.1:0-4473 GCA_044347585.1 Terrimicrobiaceae bacterium | reverse complement strand
CCGCGCCCGGCGGGAGGTTGCCGCCTTCGACCAGCCACTTATTGATGCAGGAAACATCCTGCTGGCGGCCCGCGCCGATCTCACAACCGCACTGGAGCCTCACGCAGCCCTGGCATGCAGGGAAATCAGCTCCTCATCAGACGACTTGAAAATCGAATACCGGCCCGGCTGCCAGTCGCCATTTTCCGAGGCTCTGGCGGCATCACGGCCTGAAGAGGAGCGTCTGCGCCAAACGATTTGCGGACCGCACAGGGATGACATCCATATCGAACTCAATACGCTCAAGGCGTCATCCTTTGCCTCGGAGGGACAACAGCGCACCATCGCACTTGCCCTAAAAATCGCCCAGGCCCGCCACATTGAAGCCTTGCACTCGAAGGCTCCGGTTCTGCTCTTGGACGACATTTTTGGAGAACTCGACACAGCGCGCCGCAACAGGCTTCTTCAAGCCCTTCCATCGGGAGCCCAAACCCTGATTACCACCACATTTCTCGACTGGGCGAAGGACGCAGAAGAGATGGCGGTTTTCAACTTGGCAGAAAAAGTTCTCACGCTGGGATTTTCGAAGTGAAACACATCGCCATCATAGGCGGCGGGCCAGCTGGATTGCGCGCTGCCGAGGTCGCGGCGGAAGCGGGAGCCGAAGTCACACTCTTTGACGCAAAGCCCTCGGTCGGACGCAAGTTTCTGGTGGCAGGAAAGGGCGGCATGAATCTTACCCACTCCGAACCTTTGGAGCTTTTCCGAACCCGCTACTCCGGCATGGAGAAAAGCCAGGAGACTTGGACTTCAATACTCGACGGCTTCACGCCTGTGGAACTCCGCGAATGGGCCAGAGAACTTGGTGCGGGAACCTTTGAAGCAGGCAGCGGCAGAGTTTATTTGAAAAATTTGAAAGCCGCCACGCTTCTCCGAGCTTGGGTGTCGAAACTCAGATCAATCGGCGTTCGCTTCGAAATGAAGCACAGCCTGACCTCCCTCACCCACGATGGGCGGATCGAATTCGGCTTTTCAAATGGTGTCACAGGACACGCCGATGCTCTCATTCTCGCACTTGGAGGGGCTTCCTGGCCGCAAACCGGATCTGATGGCCGTTGGACGCATGTTCTCGAAAGCATTGGCGTTTCCATTCAACCGCTCGTGGCAGCAAACTGTGGCTGGGAGCACGACTGGAGCGCCGAATTTCTTTCACTCGCCGAAGGCAGTCCTCTCAAAAACATCACAGTTCGAGCGGGGGACAGGCTTTTTCACGGCGAACTCTTGATCACGCGCTACGGCATTGAAGGCGGGCCCGTTTATGCCCTCGGCAGGGCACTGCGAAGAATGCCCTGCCCCGCACTCACAATCGACCTCAAACCCGCCCATTCGCACGAGCAGCTTGTTTCGAAAATGGAATCCGTTCGCAGGAATTTTGCTCTGGAGGCACGCCAGCGTTGGAAACTCGGGGATGCGGCATTTGCACTCCTGGCACGCAAAGAATGGGCGGATGTCCACACGCTCGCCCATGAAGCAAAAAACTGCGTGATTCCCCTGAAAGGCCCTCGCCCAGTTGCCGAATCCATCTCCAGCGCCGGCGGGGTTTGCTGGAGCGAAATCGACTCCAATCTCATGTTGCGAAGACTGCCGGGGATTTTTGTCGCAGGCGAAATGATCGACTGGGAGGCGCCCACAGGCGGTTATCTTTTGCAGGGTTGCTTCGCCACCGGCTCACTCGCCGCAAAATCGGCGCTGGCTTGGATCAGGAGGTCTGGCGACCCACAATGATGTTTTGACCATTCACCGCGAGGACTTGGATTTTTGTTCCAGCTTCAAGGAATTCCCCGTTCGTCATCACATCGAAGACGCCGCCGTTGATTTCTCCGCGTCCTGATGGGCGAAGGATGGAGAGTGCGACACCTTGAGCCCCGACGGATACATTAGCGGCAGCGCCCAACTCCGTGACAACGGGAGCGAGCGATGACCCGGCAGGCGAAGCGGACGACAAAAACAAACTGCGAAACACGGGGATGCTCGGCAGAAATCTCGCCAGCAGGGAAACTCCGACCACGCTACCGATGAAAGTGATAATGAGGTTCCACATCGGCACTTCAAGACTCTCGAAGGAAAAGTTCAGCGGCTGGGCGGGATACAAATCCGCCATGGAAAAAAAGACCGCCGCAAGCACCATGAGCGCGCCACCGAATGCCAAAAAGAAAACTCCGGGAAAGAAAATGACCTCAATCAAAATGCAAGCAACTCCCATGGCAAAAAGCGCGACCATTTCCAATCCCGTGAGACCCGCGATGTAATGTCCCCCGAAGAAGAGCAGGAAGCACACGCCGGAGAGGACGCCTGCCACACCGAAGCCCGGAGCTTTGAACTCCAGATAAGCCCCCATAATTCCGCCCAGCAAAAACAAGGGGGCGAGCGTGGTGATCCATTGGGCGATGCTCTCAAAACCGGATGGCTCCAAGCGCACAATCCGCTCCGGGGAGAGTCCGTTGGTTTTGACGAGCGCGGCGACATCCGGCTCGATGCCTGAGGCGAGCAGGGGCTTTCCTCCGATGTCCCGCACGGCCTCTTGGGCGCTCAGCGTGAGCAACGCGCCCTTGGGATTGATCACCTCGCCACCGACTTTCACCTCTTTATCGAGATTCATGAAACCATCCACCAATTCCGGGTGGTAGCCGTTCTTTTGGGCCACACTGCGGAAGTATCCCGAGTAATAGGACACGATCTTGGCATTCATGGTTTCCGGAATTTCCTGCCCACTGCCAGCCACCGGCGCAGCGGCTCCAATCGCACTGACGGGAGCCATGAAAACCTTCTTGGTGCCGAGGGCGATCAGCGCACCAGCGGAACCCGCATTGGCATTCACATAGGTGTAGGCGGGAATCGGACTCTTCGAGAACATCTGCACGATTTTCTCGGTCGCCTTGAGATCACCGCCGGGCGTATCCATGTCCAAAACAATAGCCGAAGCCGCAACAGCCTCGGCATTTTTCAAAGCCCTCCGGAGGAAAAAAAACTGCGCTTCGCTCACCGTGCCCTTGATCGGAAGAACAACCACAGAGCCTGTGGAGATGGAGGGCTCTGCCGCACGGGCAGGCATCAGAGCGGCGATACAAACAAAGAGATAAAGAAAGCACTTCATAGCGGCGCAAATCTCCCTCGCGCCCCGAGACGCCGCAAGGTATTTTGAGGTTGTGGGACTCATCTCCGAGGAAACAATCCAGCGCGTCAGCGATGCGAACGACATCGTTGATCTGATCAGTTCGTATTTTCCGCTCAAGCGCGCGGGAACGAGCTTCCGTGCGCTCTGCCCCTTCCATAGGGAGAAGTCCCCATCCTTCCATGTGAACCCCGCGCGGCAGAATTACCACTGCTTCGGATGCGGCGCGGGAGGTGGCGTGCTGCGATTTGTGATGGAATACGAGCATCTCGATTTTCCATCCGCCGTGCGCCGTCTGGCACAGCGCGCCGGGATTCCGATCATTGAAGAGGCCTCGACCACCGAGGATCACCAAAAACACGGCCTGCGACAGCGTTTGCTTGCCCTGCACGCCGAGGCCTCGACTTGGTTTCACGACCAGCTTCTGAAATCTCCAGACGCATCCCAGGCCAGAGACTACCTCAAATCAAGAGGCCTCAACTCAACCATCGCTAAATCGTGGCAACTTGGCTTTGCGCCCGGCTCGTGGGATGCCCTTCTCACTCACTTGCGCGGACGCCGATTCACGCAGGAGGAAATCCTCCAAAGCGGACTGGCCTCATCGAAGGATGAGCCCCCCAGATCCGGAAGCACGCTCTACAGCAGATTTCGCAACCGGGTCATGTTCCCGATCCGAAACGACTACGGCGAAGTCATCGCTTTCAGCGGACGCATCCTAGAAGCGGACGCCAAGGCAGCGAAGTATGTCAACTCCCCGGAGACACCGCTTTTCACCAAGGGCCGAGTCCTCTACGGCCTCGATAAAACCAAACGCGACCTCATTGAAAAAAACGCCGCTATCGTTTGCGAGGGGCAGATCGATTTGATCTCAGCCTTCGAGGCAGGCATTCGAAATGTCATCGCGCCTCAGGGAACGGCCTTCACAGGCGACCAAGCTCGCCTTTTGAAGCGCTATGTCGAAACCGTCCTTCTCTGCTTCGACTCCGATGCAGCAGGCAAAAAAGCCGCCGCCCGCTCCCTCCCTGCCCTGCTCTCACAGGGGCTGCTGGTAAAAATAGTCACCCTCCCCCAAGGCGAGGACCCCGACTCGCTCATTCGCCGCTCGGGGCCGGAGGCGTTTTTAGAGGTTATCAACAATGCGACGGACTTTTTCGAGCATAGTCTGAACGAGGCCTTTGCTTCTGGTGAACTCAACGACAGCGCCGGCAAATCCCGACTCGTCAGTCGCATCGCCCCCCCGTTGGCCCTCGTGCAGGACGCCGTTTTGAGAGAGACCATTCTTGGTCGCACCGCTTCACGCCTTGGACTTCCACAGGGTGCGA
>JBIKUM010000016.1:0-16285 GCA_044347585.1 Terrimicrobiaceae bacterium | reverse complement strand
AATGCGCCGCAGAAGCCGATCCCTGCGAAACAACGCAACCAGTCGCCGCCATCCGCGCTGGTTTCAGCCCGCACCAAGATCCATCCTAAAAAAAATGCTCCGCTTATATTGACTACGAAAGTGCCCCAGGGAAATCCGGGACTGCCGTGCGCGAGGGCCGTGAACGCTTGCTCAACGCCGTATCGACAAAGCGCACCGAGGGCCCCGCCAAGGCCCACCCAAAGCGAGGGATGTCGACAGGGATTCTTCAACGCCGAAAACAGGCTGTATCGCCGTTTCAGGCAAAGAGCCGCAGGACAGCTTCGTGGGCGGAGTTGGCTTGCCCGGTGAGTGCCGTGGAGGCGTCCGCGAGGAGGCGCTGTTGGGAGAGCGCTGCTGTTTGCTTCGCGGATTCGGTATTCGAAATTTTAGGAGCTGCGATCTCGACGCAGGCGTGGCTGTTCGCGGTGGAATCGGAGATTTCGCGCAGCTTGGCTTGTTCTTTCCGGTTCTCCTCCCTAGCGGCGAGGATGCATTCATGCAGCACGGGTGCGGAATTTTGGATGCTCAAGAGCGGCCGATGAATACAAACCGTCTCCGCGTTTTCTGGAGTGTGGACATAAAGCGGCTGCTCCTCGCTGTCGTGGCTGAAGAGGTCGAGTCCGTTGAATTTCTCGCCGGTGAGGGATTCGAAGATATGGAGAAAATCCTCATGCTCGGGGGAGTTCACAAAAAGATTTTCGATCTGCCCGAGGGCGGAATCCTGCGTCTGCAGGAAGGAAAGCGATTCATTCAGGTGGGCTTGAAAATCCCCCGCCTCGCGGATGCTTGCGCCGGTCTTTCCGGAATAGGTCAAATCGCAGGAATCATTGAGCGTTCCTTGATGGCGTGCGGTATGGTGCGGCCGGTGCTCGGTGCGCCGGTCGTGGGCGTGCCTCTCCTGCAGCCCGTTGGCGGCAAACGCGGAGGCATTGTTGGTTTTGATGGTGAACGACATATCCTTTGTCTGGTTGTGCGGAGTCCGTTCCGCAGTCGGACAGGCGCCTGGTGCGCCTGACAAAGAATAATATCGGCCATTCCAGCTCCGGATTTAGAACAAAATCAGGATGCTCAGAGAATATTCATCCGATAAGCCCAAATGGGCAGAAATCAGGGCGTTGGAGTCGGTGTCGGCGTGGGGCTGGGCGTCGGCGTGGGCGTGTAGCCCGGAACTCCGCGATTGGCGAGGATTTGCCCGATGAGATCAAGCGCGCCAGCGCTGTCGAGGCCTTGGTTGTTGGCTTGCTTGGTGAGATTCGAGTCGTAGGTGGCTGTGGCCTCGCTGGAGCCCGCGTAGCCATACTCGAACGAGGTGGCGGTGCCGTTGCCTGTGCTGGCGTTCACTTGGGCGCCACTGGCAAGAAAGTAGCCACGGAGTTTTCTGGCAAGGTTCGAGCGCTGATCGCCGCCAATGTTGCGATTCGACTCGATGGCTCCGATCACCTGGAGCGCGGCATTGTCCGTGCCGGACGACGCACCGAACAGCACAGCATTATCGTAGCCGGAGTAGTCGAGCATTGTGGAATAGCTGCCAGTGACAAGTCCTGCGGTCTGGTAATAGGTGAAGGTGTTCGGGTCTGTGAGGACGATTACGGAAGAAAATGTGGAAGCGGCGAGATCGACGACCAGATAGCCGCTGTCGAAGAAGATGTAGTTCACACTGCGCCCGGTTTTTTCGAGGGAGAGATTGTAAATGAGCAGTTGGGCTTGGGCGGCGGAGACAAGCAGGGTCAAGGCTGCGAAGAGTGTGCAAAGGAGGCGTGTCTTCATGTTTTTATGTTAGGCGCATCGCAAGCGGGGGTCAATTTTTTGAGTCTTTTAAAATGGAGGAGGCACTCCTCGCCGAGGGGTTGCATTTTTGCCAAACGGAACTCGAGCGGCTTCGGTAGAAAGTCGCCGGGCAGGCCGGTGAGCGTGGGTGCGGCGGCTCCGCCGAAGAGAACGGGTGCCAAGGTGAGGTGAATTTCGTCAAGGAGGTCGGCGGCGGCCAGGGAGCGAAGGAGGGCTCCCCCGCCTTCGCAGACGAGGGATTTCACCCCATACTCCTTCCGCAGCATCGCAAGGGCGGCGGGGAGGGGAACGGTTGGGGATTCGTAAAGGTGCAGGTCGCAGAGCGGGGCGAGGGTGGCGCGGAGCTTTTGCGGCATTCGCGTGGTGGAAAGGATGACGATCGGCGAACCAGTGTGCTGGAAGATTTTCCATGCGGGATCGATTTTACCGGCATTGCTGATGACGACACGCAGGGGCTCGGGCGGCAGGTTTTTTGCGATGCGGGCGGCGCGGAGTTTTTCACTTGAGAGCCGCATCGACATGGTGTCGGCGGCCACCGTGCCACGACCCGCGAGGATGGCATCGTGCTGTGCGCGAATCTCGCCGATGCGCGCTTTGTCAGCGGGCGAGGTGAACTGCGAAGGCGTGAGGTTTTTGGTGCTGATCTTGCCATCCGCCGTCATGGCGAAGTGGGCATGGATTTTCGGCCTCATGCCTCGGGCGGACGACCGGCTTCGATATTGTGCTCAACGCGTTTTTCGAGATCGTCGACGGATTTTTCCATTTCGGCGAGGGAGGCGCGCTCCGTCGAGCGGTAGGCGAGGTAGATCGCGCCGCCGATGAGGCTCCAGAAGACCTGCATCATGAATCCGGAAAGCGAGACAAGCGTGGCAATCGGCTCGGGTGTTGCGTAAAGCGCGCCGAGGATTTTGATGAAGAGACCCTCGCGCAGACCGGCCCCGCCGACGCTGATGGGAAGCGCCGTGACAGTCGCTACAATAGGCATCACGCAATAAATACTCAGCAGGTTGAGACCGGCGGCGAAGGCTTTGGCACCGAACCAGAATGTCGAGAACATGAGGAGGTGCGCGGGAATGGAGAGCAGGAATGCCATGCCCACGGATTTCCCGGCGCGGGCGTATTCCACAAAGGCGCCGGCGGCCTCGGCGATTTTGTCGCGCGCGGGGAGCCAGTGCGGGAGTTTGGTGGCGAGGTCGAGCCGCCCGGTGAGCCAGGCCACGAGGATAAATCCAATCGAACCTCCCAAGATCACGGCTGCCGTGAGGACTCCGTAGCGGGTCACCTCGTGCTTCATAAGATCATCCCAGCGGAGGATGATAACCACGGCGGAAACCGCTGCCAAAGCCAGCACGCCGACCACGCGGTCGATGAAAACACTCAGGAGCGCGCCGGCTTTTTTATCCGGGGCTTCGCGCATGATGAGAAAAATTTTAATGATGTCGCCACCCGTGGAACCCAACAGGAAGAGGTTGAAAAACATTCCGACGAGAAGAATGCGCAGGCTGCGCCAGTAGGAGATCACGATCCCCTGCACCTCAAGCAGGATGAGCCAGCGCTTGGCTTGAAGAAGCAGTCCACCGCCCAGTGCGAACAATCCTGGCACGAGCCACCAGTTATTGGCGGCATCCAGCGCGTGGAGGAGTTTTTGATTTTGCTCGGGGTTTCGAAAAATCCACCACAGGAGTCCAATGGTAATGACGACCTGAATGGCGGTGAGAAAATGGCGCTTCATGGTTTATTTGAATTTTTGATGCCACTCGCTAACGGCCTTCACAATATCCGCCGCCTCGGTGCGGGGAGACATTTCCAAAACGGTGGCGCATTTTTGAGGCAGAAGAGGAACGAGTTGGTCAAAGGGCGTCTCGCCGGTGAAGGGCGGGCAGTGGTCGCGAAAGGGCGGGCGGGTGTCGTGGATGTGGCAGCCGATGAGACGAGGGGCCATCTTCTCGAGATGCTGCGCGTGGTCGATGAGGCCGAGGTTGTGCTTGATCTGGGCGTGGCCGAAGTCGTGCCAGTAGCCCGTGTGCGCGGCGTCTAGGCGCTGAAGAAAATCGGGAAACTCGCGCTCGGAGGGCACGGCTTCGTAATACTCGCGGTTTTCGATGCCGAGTTTCACCCCGCGCTTGCCTGCGTGGGCGACTGCTTCGCCCAGAAATTCCAAGATGCGGGCGGTGTAGATTTCGGCCACCTTCTCCCTCGCTTGAACTGCCTCGAGCTTTCGTTTGATGAATTCGCGGGAGTAGATTTTTCCCTGCTCGACCATTTTGCGCAGGGGAGCGGTGAGGTTGAGGGAGCGGATACGACCAGTGTGAACGACGACGAAGGGAGCGCCGAGCTTCTCAGCCCAGTCGATACTGGAAAGCGTGAGACGCATCGCCCTGTCGCGGTCCTTCGCGCGGTGGGAGGTGAACTCGTAGCAATCGGGCGAGTCAGTGAGAACCTCCACTGGCATGGGAAGAAAATTGTGAACACTGGAGACGCTGAATTTATGCCGCTCGCGGGCCTGCAACACGCCTTCGAGTTGCGAGGAGCGGATGCCGTGACTCAGTTCGAGGGATTCAAATCCGAGCGAAAGAATTTCCTCCACCATGGAGCGGCCGTTCTGGTGCCGCCAGGAGTTCCAGCAAGTGGAAAGGGAAAGTTTCATTTCAAATCAACCACAAAGGACGCGTTTCGCTGTTTCGGTGCCGGATCGCAAAGCCGCCTGTATGCTGGCCCCGCGCTCCCAGTCGCCGCAAGCATAGACATTTCGAGGCAGATCGGGGAAGGGAGTCCGCGCGGCAAAGCCGGGCGGCTGCGCGGGAACGGCATAGGGCACATGGATCGTCTCGAGGTGCTCGAGAGCGCCCGCCGCGTGAGGGAAAACGGCGGCGATTTCCAGCGCGGCCTCCCCGGCCAGTTCCTTCCCAGAGCGGCCTGCGGGATCAAGCACTGTTGCAGAAATCAAGTGCCAGCCTGAGGGAGCGAAGCTGGGCGCGATATTGGTGATCTGAACAAAGTGGCGCACCAGCCGGCCAGCGCCCTCGGGCAGCACGATGCAGGCGCGATTGTAAAGGGATGTCCGCGTTTTAAAGTAAACAACAGAAACGCCACGCGCCGGTGGTGGGGCCGGTAAATCGAGGAGTCGGCAGAGGGATGGCTCGTCGAGCGCAAGGACGATTTGATCGGCGCGAAAGATCTCGCCATTTTCCAAAACAACCCCGCCGGGATCGCGCGAGATGGCGGCAACGCGCGAATTCAATCGCAGCGATGAGGATGGCAGGCGCGCTGCGAGTGACTCGGGAAGGGCCTGGATGCCGTCGGCAGGAACCCAGGCGCGACCGGTGAGAAAATTTTTCAGATAATAGAGAAAGAGTCCAGCACTGCTCTCCAGCCCGTTGTCGAGCAGGACGCCTCCGAAAAAAGGTTGGGCGAAACGGCTGAAGAACGCCTCCGAAAAACCACGCTGCTTCAAATAGGCGGTCGTCGAGACATCCTGCGGCAAGGCGCAGCGGGCGAGGAGGGCGCGGGCTGGAGTGAGCAGCAATTCCGCTCCCAGCAGCGCCAGGCGGAGTTTGTCGGCGATGGACAACGCCGACGAGAAGAGGGCTGTGAGCGGATTCTCAAGCGGGCTTGCAAGGTGCGTGAGCCTTGTTCCGTCATGCAACAAGGCTCCGGACTCAAACCAGCATGGTCGCAAGGCGGCTGTGTCGCAGAGCGCCGACACGGCATCGTAGGAACTCAGAACCACCTGAAATCCGTGGTCCAGAATGAAACCATCCCTGCGGGAAGTGCGCTGGCGGCCACCCACAAAGGGGGCCGCCTCGAAGAGCACAAATTCTTTCCCGGCGAGGTGCAGCTCGCGCGCACACGCCAGACCCGCCAATCCGCCTCCAACTATGGCAATCATGCTGCGAGCTTATTCAAGCGTCCGCAAAAGCAAACGCGATTCGCCCGCAGGAGGCGGCCATATTGACTTAAGAGATTGTGGACTGGCCGTATTGCGGAGCGTTTGCTCCATACTGCGCCTGAGTGACCGGCTGCTGAACCTGCGAGGCGGGGTTCAGGTATCCCGGAGCAAATTGAGCGGCGGCGGGATTGGCCGAAAAATTGGTGTAACCCCGGTCGCGCAAAAAAACCAACAGCGCGCGTCTAATGAGGGTGCTTATTTTACGGTCGCCTTCGGCGATGGCCGCCCGCTCAGCTGCGTTCAGTTCGTCGTCAGTCAGTCGCACGGTAATGCGCTGATCCATTTTTTGTTCATTTATCATATATAGAGTGAATCATTTTCCTTGTAAGAAACTCAACAGAAAAGTAATGCCCGAAAGTCGGTCTTTTGCTTGAGTTCTCACACCCCTCAATCGTCCAGTCCTGAAGCGGATGCAAGCTCGATCGAGTGGGGTGAAATACCGATGCCAATGCATGTTTGCAAGATGCCTTGGAACTTTTTGCAAATAGAAACGCAAAATTTTTGTCACAAAAAAGATGGTGTCATTGGCGGGGCGTTTGGTGTAGCGCGAAGCGTCATGATTCGCTTTTGCTACAAACCCTCCGGAACGCCGCCTGGAACCTTGAGTCCACCGCCGGGCGCGTCTGGACCGGCAAAAATGCGATTGATCCAGTATGATGCCGACTCGCTGCTGGACGAGGAGTTCGCCGATTGGGACTCGCTCATGGCGAAATACGATCCCTCGAAAGTGAACTGGATCGACATCGAAGGCCTGGGCGATGTGCCTTTGCTGGAGCGGATGGCAGAGCGTTTCGGCCTGCATGCACTGGCGGTAGAGGATGTGCTGAACACAGCGCAGCGGCCCAAGATCGAGCCTTTTGAAAACCACTTCTTCATCGTGAGCGAGATGGTTTATTTTCAAGAGGGCGAGGAATTGTGCTTCGAGCAGGTGAGCTTGTTTTTGGGGGAATCGTTTTTGATCACGATCCAGGAGGATGCCGGGCATGATGTGTTCGAAACCGTGCGGACCCGCTTGAAATCAGGCCGTGGGTATGCCCGCCGCATGAAGCCTGACTACCTTGCCTACGCGCTCCTGGATGCGACGGTAGACCAAATTTTTCCCGTGCTGGAATCGGTCGGCGACAGCATCGAGGAGGTCGAGGAGGAGTTGCTGGAAAAACCGGTTCGCAGCAGCTTGAGAAAGCTCTACGAGGCGAAGCGGCTCCTTCTTGCGCTGCGCCGCGCGGCTTGGCCCCACCGGGAAATTTTCAGCACCCTCATGCGTGACGACTCGGGACTCGTAACACGGGCCACGCAGGTGTATGTCCGCGACTGCTACGACCATGTCACGCAGATCATCGACATCATCGAAAGCTACCGCGATCTCAGCGCGGGCCTGATGGATCTTTACCTCTCGAGCGTGGGATTCCGAACAAATGAAATCATCCGCGTGCTGACCATTGTTTCGGTTTTGTTCATCCCACTGACATTTTTAGCTGGCGTTTACGGGATGAATTTCAATACCGAGTTTCCAGCGAACATGCCGGAGCTTTCCTGGCCCTTCGGCTATGTTTTCTTTTGGGTCGTTTGCGCGCTGATCTCCGGCGGGATGCTGGTCTTCTTCAAACGCAAGCGCTGGTTCTGAGGCGGTTCAGCGGAGTTGCGCGAGGACCACATGGCAGGACACGGATTCCTTCACCTCGGCGCTTCCCTTGGTGACGGATTTTGTTTTTCCTGTGATGATGCGCATGGCGATGACGCGGGGCGCTCCGGCCGGAAGCGGGGCGGAGCCGGCGTGGGTGCGGCTGGTAAAGCGTCGGAGACCAGAATCGACACCCTCAGTGAGGCGAATTTCCACTTGGAGTGAATTGTTTTTTAACTGGCCCGTGACATCCGCACGCGCGTTCCCGAGGCGGGTGGAGGAGCTTATCTGGGCGGTGGATGGCAGGGACTGCGCGAAAAGAACCCTGGCGCCTTGGAGGTAGGGGGCCGAGGTCACGGTGCGGTCGGCATTTGTGATTTCCGCCAAGCTCACACCGGTGAGCGCGGCGTTGAGTTGCTCGAGGGTTTTTACTTCTGGAAATTGCACCACAGCGAGATCAAGTTGGGCGGCAAATGCGGAAAGGGTCTGGAAAAGCAAAACAAGGGCGGCAATGCGGATCATGCATTCGGTCTTATTTCCCGTTTGGAAATTGGCAATGAGATTCTCTTGGACCACGCATGACAGCGAGCCCCGCAGCGCGCATTCCTGGCCGACAGCAGACTGCCGCGCGGTGATAGCCTGCGTTCATGGAATGAATGGCTCCGGGGAGCAATTCCATCCTCTCCCCGAGCGGATTCCCGGCTATGCATTTCACGCGCTCGACCTGCGCGGACAAGGCAGCGACCACATCGCCGAACGGCGCGGTGCGGCGCTGGAATTTGAAAAACAGATGCTCGACATCGCGGCGTTCGTGGCCGCCTTGCGCAAGCTGCACGAGGGGCGCCCGGTTTTTCTCATGGGCGAAAGCATGGGCTCGCTTCTCACGGCCGGCTTCGCGGGCTGGTCCCGAAAAAATGTGGACGCATGCCATGCGGTGGATGGTGTGATTTTATCCGTGCCAGTGGTGGGTTTGCGTCGTGCGGTGCCCGGATTTGTGCGATGGATTTTACGCGGGGCAGCTGCGGTGGCTCCGCGAGCCAGCCTCACTCCAAGCCGCTTTGTGAACGGGAAGAGCATCGCCCCGCCGCTGACGCGGGACCGCGCCTATCAAGATTCGCTGAGTAAAAAACCGCATCACATCAGCGGCTTCAGCCTGCGCTTCCTCTTGGAGCTGGGCGATCTCATCGAAGACAGCGCTTCACTGGCCGCAGGCATCCACACGCCAACCCTCGTCCTCGCGGCGGGTCAGGACTGTTTTGTAAGGCCTGACCAAATTGAATCGTGGTTTGAAAAAATCCCCTCCCAGGACAAAACGCTGCGGCATTATCCAGAGGCCTACCACCTGCTCTGGCACGACTGGGATCGCGATCTGGTAGTTTCGGATATCAGCGCGTGGCTTGATCAAAAGACCCGGACTTGAACGCGCCGGGGTCTTTTCCCCTTGAACCTCTCGATTCCTTCACCGAACGATCAGGCCATGCTCATCGACACACACGCGCACCTGGATTACCCGGATTTTGAAAAAGACCTCGAGGAGGTCATCGCAGCCGCACACAAGGCCGGGGTGGACCGCATTATTACAATAGGAACAAGCTTGGAAAGCAGTCGCAGGGCGGTCGCGCTGGCGGAGAGGTTCGACTGCGTGCGCGCGGTCGTGGGCCTCCATCCCACCCATGTCGACGAGGAATCAGAAGGCTGGCTCGAAGGCATCCGCCTCCTCGCATCCCACCCGAAAGTCGCCGCCATCGGCGAGACCGGCATGGACTACCACCGCCTGCCCTCCGAGAAACTCTCCTCGGCGGCAGGCATCAGCGCCCTGCAGGCGGAAACAGCGGATGACACCGAGGCGGCAATCATCGATGGCGCCTACAAAGCCGCGCAGGCAGAGGCCTTCACCGCGCAACTCGATCTCGCGGCGGAATTCGGCTTGAATGTGGTCATCCACCAGCGCGACGCGTGGGACGACACGCTGGATATTCTAAAAAACTACACTGGCCGCCTTCGCGGTGTGTTCCATTGCTTTGGCAACACGCCAGATCAGGCGAGGGAAATCCTCGCACTCGGCCACCTAGTTTCCTTCACAGGTATCGTCACATTCAAAAATGCGGCGCTCGTGCGGGATGTTGTCGTCGCCATTCCTCCCGACGCCTTCATGGTGGAAACCGACTGCCCCTACCTGGCTCCGGTGCCGCATCGCGGCAAGCGCTGCGAACCCACCCACACACGACTCGTCGCAGAAAAAATCGCCGAAGTGCGCGGCGCCACCCTCGAAGAGATCGCCGCTGCGACCACACGGACCGCCGAGGCATTCTTCCGATTGAAATAACACCGCTGACTGACTGATTTACCGATTGCAATCGGGCATGCACTTCCACAAAGTAGCGCAGTTTTTCATACCATGAGCCAATCCAACGCACTCGACCAACTCAAGCAATTCACCACCGTCGTCGCTGACACGGGAGACTTCGAAAGCATCCGCGCCTACGAGCCACAGGATGCCACCACCAACCCCACGCTCATTTTCAAGGCCGTGCAGCAGGCGGAATACAAGCCTCTGTTGGAAAAAGCCATCGCTGATAACCGCAGCACAGCGCTCAGCGGCTCCGACCTGCATCGCAAGGTCATCGACGACCTGCTCATCGCCTTCGGACGCGAGATTCTTTCCATCGTTCCAGGCCGCGTTTCCACCGAAGTCGATGCCCGTCTCTCCTTTGATGTCGAGGCAACAGTCGAAAAAGCACGCTACCTTATCGGCCTCTACGAGAAGCTGGGCACGCCCCGCGAGCGCGTTCTGATCAAGATCGCCTCGACCTGGGAAGGCGCTCAAGCTGCCGCCATCTGCCAAAAGGAAGGCATCAACTGCAACCTCACCCTTCTTTTCTCGCTTCCTCAGGCCATCGCCTGCGCCGAAGCCGGCGTCCGCCTCATCTCGCCGTTCGTCGGCCGCATCTACGACTACTACAAGGCGAAAACCGGCAAGGAATATGTCGGCGCCGAAGACCCAGGCGTGGAATCCGTGCAGAAAATTTTCACCTACTACAAAAAGTTCGGCTATCACACGCAGGTCATGGGGGCCAGCTTCCGGAACACCAGCCAGATCCGCGAACTCGCCGGCTGCGACCTCCTCACGATCGCTCCCGAGCTGCTCAAGGAACTCAAAGATTCCTCGGACTCCGTGACCCGCAAGCTCGACGCCTCCGCAGCCGCAGCCGACAGCGTGGAGAAAATTACGATGGATGAAAAAACCTTCCGCTGGATGCTCAACGAAGATGCAATGGCCACCGACAAGCTCGCCGAAGGCATCCGCAAATTCGCTGCTGACATCGTTCAGCTTGAACAAATCATCGCGAAAAGCTTCTAACATCTCATGCTCAAAAAAACCCTGCTCGCGATTTTCGGCCTCGCCCTCTCCGCCACAGCCCCGCTGCATGCGACAACTCGCGCAACCGATTATCCGGGCTCGGTGACTCTGCTCATGGAGATGCCCGGCGTCCGCTCGGATCTCGCACTCAGTCGCGATCAAATCGCACAGGTCCATAGCCTTCGCCAAGAGCTGAAATCCCGCGCCCAGTCGCTCCTCAAGAGCCAAGCCGCGCCGAGCAACGGACTTACTCAGGACCAGCGCCTCTTCGCGCTCATTGATGGCAACAACGCCCGCGCGCTCGCGCTTCTCACACCGACTCAGTTCGCCCGGTTCACTGAGATCCAAAACCAGATTCTCAGCTACAGCATGCTGGTCTCTCCTCAGATTCAAAAACAACTCCGCCTTTCCTACCGCCAGAAGGCCTCCATCGAAGCCCTGCGCATCCGGGGGTTGGAATTTGTCTCAGAAATCAACCGTTCCTATGGATCCGGTGCCGTCTCCCACAAAAACCGCGTCGATATTCTACGCGACTACCGCATGCGGCAAGCCGAGGAGATGAAAGCCCTCCTCACCCCCGCCCAGCGAAACGCCTTCGCCGCACTCTGCGGTAAACCGCTTCCCAAGAGCTAAAAAGAGCGCAGGCTACGCCATCGTAAAGGCACTGGCTTTAACCGCAGAGCTCGGTGAACTCTCTTTGCATGGCCTGCCGTTGCCATCTTGAAAATCCTGTCGCCCCGTCTGCAAATCGCTGTCCGTGAAGGAAATTTGGGTCAGGCGAGGACGCTGACCCTCCCAAGATTACGCGCTGCCGCGCGGTAGCGCGAACTTAAATCTTAAGACTTACAAACTTAAAACTTCTCTCCACCCTCAGCAAGCTGCGGGAAGGCTTTGCCAGGTATTCTTCCACTCGCGCAGGGATTGGCGAAATTGATCGCTGGCTTTTTGCAGGCTCTTGCGGAGTTCGGCCATTTCGCGGCGGGAGATTTCGGTTTTTCCTGCAGCGGCGGCGCGGTATTCGACGAGGAGTTCCTCCCAGCGGAGGAGGGCTTCATCCATGCGGGCGCGGGCACTTTGCACCATGGCGTGGATCGAGTCGGAGATCGGGGTGGGCTGGGCGAGCAATTTCGCCTCCAGCAAGCGATCATGCTCGGCGATTTGCGCTTTCAGGATTTTTTCCTCTGGCACGGTGCGGAGGTTGCTGGTCAGACCGAGTTTGTTGAGAATCCAGATCGCCCACTTGGTGGGATCATATTGCCAAGGTTTGACGCCATTCCGGTAGTCATACTGGAACTCGTGGTGGAAGTTGTGGTAGCCCTCGCCGAAGGTGAAGACCGCCATGAGGAAGCTGTCACGCGCCGAGCAGTGGGTGGAATACGGACGGTCGCCGATCCAGTGGCAGAGCGAGTTAATGCAGAAGGTCGAGTGGTGCACGAGCACGACGCGGGCGAAGCCGGATAGCAGGAACGCGCCGAGGGCGGCATTGGCGCCACCGTAGATGTAACCGATGAGCGCAGGCAGGCCGAAGCTCATGAAAATAGCGATCGGCACATAGTATTCGTGCTGAAGCCAGGCAAGGCGGTCTTTTTGCAAATCCCTCACCCATGTGAGCGGCGTATCCGGCCCACGGCGAAAGAGAAGCCAGCCGATGTGGGCATGGAAAAGACCGCGCGAGATGTCGTAGGGATCGTCATCGTGATCGACGAATTTGTGGTGGCGGCGGTGGTCGGCCGACCAAGCGAGCGCCGAGCCCTCAAATGCCGCCGCTCCGAAGAGCAGTGTGTAGAGTTTCACCAACGGATTCGCCTTGAATGTCAGATGCGAGAACAGGCGATGGTAGCCGAGCGTGATGCTCATGCCTGTGGAGAAAGTGAAGAAGAAAAACAAGGCCACTTGGAAGAAATTGAGGCCGTTTTGCCAGATGTAGAGTGGAACGGCTGTGCAGGTGACCAGAAAGGTTCCGATGAGGAAGATGCTGTTGGTGACTCGAATTTTGCTGAGGATATTTTTCATTTGGCTGATAGGACGCGGCCGAACCGGGCGGCCGCTTAGGTGTTCACAGTATTGAGAGGACTGCGCACACTGGTCATCCTCGCGAATTTTGCGGCTTTTGCAAGTGTCGTGTCTTGCAAGGCGCGGCCAAACCGATATTCTCGGCCACTCTTACCTATGAGCCAGACGCTACTCGACAAGGTGTGGGCCGCCCACACCGTCCGCACTCTTCCGAATGGAGCCACCCAACTTTTGATCGGCACCCACCTCATTCACGAGGTCACCAGCCCGCAGGCCTTCGGCATGTTGCGCGACTTGAATCTCAAAGTGCTCTACCCCTCGCGCACCTTCGCCACCGTCGATCACATCGTGCCGACGGATGAACGCTCCGAGCCATTCAGCGACGACCTCGCGGATGCCATGATCAAGGCACTGCGCTCAAACTGCGCGGAAAATGGCATCACTTTCTTCGACCTTCCCACCGGCAAACAGGGCATCGTCCACATCGTCGGCCCCGAGCAGGGCATCACCCAACCCGGCACCACGATCGCTTGCGGCGACTCGCACACCTCGACCCACGGCGCGTTCGGCGCGATCGCCTTCGGCATCGGCACCAGCCAGGTGCGCGATGTCCTTGCCACACAGACCATGGCGCTCCACAAGCCCAAGGTTCGCCGCATCAATGTGAATGGAAAACTCACTCCCGGCGTGTATGCCAAGGATGTCATCCTGCACATCATCCGCAAACTAGGGGTGAACGGTGGTCTCGGCTACGCCTACGAATACGGCGGCACAACCTTCGACGCCTTCACACAAGAAGAGCGCATGACCGTTTGCAACATGTCCATCGAAGGCGGCGCGCGCGTGGGTTATGTGAACCCCGACGAAACTACTTTCGAATATCTCAAAGGCCGCCCCTACTCGCCGAAGGGTGCTGACTGGGACGCCGCCGTCGCCCGTTGGAAGGCGACCGCATCCGACCCGGATGCCCACTACGACGACATCGTGACCTTCGACGCGGCCGACATCTCGCCGACCGTGACTTGGGGCATCAATCCCGGGCAGGCCATTTTCATTCATGAGAAGGTGCCATTCCCGAATGAGGTTCCGGAGAAAGACCGCTCGACCGCCGAGGAGGCTCTCGCCCACATGCTGCTCAAGTCCGGCAATCCGATCAAAGGCACGAAAGTCGATGTAGCCTTCCTCGGCAGCTGCACAAACGGCCGCCTGAGCGACCTTCAGGAAGTCGCCCGCTATATCAAAGGCCGCAAGGTCAATAAAGGCGTGAAAGCCATCGTCGTCCCCGGCTCGCAAGGCGTGGCCAGCGTTGCCGAGAGTATGGGCCTGGCGGAAATCTTCCGCGAAGCCGGCTTCGAATGGCGCGGTGCAGGATGCTCGATGTGCCTCGGCATGAACCCCGACAAACTCGTCGGCGAACAACTCTGCGCCAGCTCCAGCAACCGCAATTTCAAAGGCCGCCAAGGCAGCCCGACCGGACGCACCGTCCTCATGTCACCACTCATGGTCGCGGCAGCAGCCCTCTCCGGAGAAATCTCCGACGCCCGCGAAGTCTTCGGCATCAACTAAACACTCCACATTTTAAAAAACCATGGCTCTCGAAAAAATCACCCAAGTCGGCGGACGCGGCGTCTATGTGCCCGGCGACGACCTCGACACCGACCGCATCATCCCCGCCCGCTTCATGAAGTGCATCACCTTTGACGGGCTCGGCGAATTCGCCTTCTACGACGCCCGCGCCTTTGCCAAGGCCGAGGGACAAACCCACCCGCTCGACGACGCGCGCTTCACCGGCGCCAGCATTCTGCTCTCCGGGTCCAACTTCGGCTGCGGCAGCTCCCGCGAGCACGCCCCGCAGGCCCTCTACCGCTTCGGCATCCGCGCCATCATCGCCGAGAGCTTCGCCGAGATTTTCTTCGGAAATTCCATCACCCTCGGCATGCCCTGCGTCGTGATGAGCGGTGAGAACATCCGCTCCGTCGCCAAACTCATCGAGTCCGACCCCGCCGCACTCCTCACCCTCGACCTCACCGAGAAAAAACTCTCCATCGCCGACATGGACTTCCCCATCACCATCGCCCCACACGCCCACGAGGCGCTGGTCACGGGCAAATGGGACGCCATCGCCGACCTCCTCGAAGGCATCGACGCCGTGCGCACCCGCGCCGCGACCCTGCCCTACATGGCGGCGTAAAACACATCCCAACCGCGTGCTGGCGCGCGTCGTTTCAAGTTGGATTTTCTCCTCTTTCTCATCGGCACGGACGAGCCTCTCGAAGGTTGCTGGGAGCGCTTGGACGACGCCTTCGCGGGTTGCGTGATACAGATTGAAAACACGGGCGAGGGAACGCTCGGCCGCATCGTCTCACTGCCCCAAACCATGGCCGAGGCTGGCTGGCAAATCGGCGAACCCAAGTGGCAGGACATCCGGCCCGATGGCTCCTCGCGCTGGCTCATTCGCGATCTGCGCAAGCATTTCGATACACGGACCGGCCGCGTCGTCGGCATCGACCTGCAGGAATACAATCTCTCGCTCGCCGCCGGCGGACGCCTCCGCCTCCACACCGGCGGCCTCCCGATGTTTCCCATTCAATCGTGGAAACGAATCGCTTCCCCTCCCCAAAAATAAAATTCATTTTGAATTGAACTATTCGGCTTCGCATGGAAGGCTATTCCCCGATGAGCGTCGCTTCACCGCCTCTTCCTGAAACGCAAGCTACCGATACGGCATCCCGCGAGCACTTCGAAAACACGCTCGTCGAGGTCTTTTCCGAGCTGGCCGATCTCTTCGGCAACCCACGCTCCCACGGCCAAATCTACGGCATACTTTTCGCCTCTCCCGAACCGATGACGATGGACGACATCGCCGCGCGACTCGGCATCAGCAAGGGCTCCGCGAGCCAGGGCCTGCGCGCCTTGGAGACGCTCGGCGCCATTGAGCGCGACGCCAGCACACGCACAGCCACCTACGCCGCGAAGCTCGAGCTCAAGCTCCTCATTTCCGGCTTCGTCCGCCAGCGCCTGCTCCCCCGCCTCGACTCCAGCAAAACCCAACTCGCCACGCTCAAGCCCCTCCTGCCCAGCCTGCCCTCGGAGCACAGCGCCGACTACCAACTCCGCCTCAAGCGCGTCACCCAATGGCACGACCGCGCCCTCCGCTTCCTCCCGCTCGCCCAAAAACTCCTCGACACCGCCTCGAAGTTCCCCACATCCATCGACTAAAAAACCGCGTGCTGGAAACGCCACCACCCAAGTCTCCCCGCCATGGAGCGGCCACTCAACAAGGCCGCAACCAAAGGCGGCAGCATGTGTTGAAATAATCATCCCACCGACCTCTTCGCCTGACATCTCAAAGCCACCTTGCTGATCCACCAGAACCAGAAAGTGAAATAACCACGCTCAGCGCTGATACCAACTCCCGGCGCTCACAGAGACGCCGCTACAAACTGACAACCAGCGACTCGTCACTCACCACTTCTTTCCGCTCTTCTCCTCATGCCCTCAACCCGCCGCGTCCTCTCCACCGAAATCGCCT
>JBIKUM010000474.1:0-4488 GCA_044347585.1 Terrimicrobiaceae bacterium | reverse complement strand
TCCCATAATCGCAGGATCTGATCCAAAGTTAGCTGTCACGTTCACGCCTCCGGCCAGCACTCGCACAGACCGTCCGGGATTTGGATTGCCATCACTCCAGTTCACAAATACCCACCCGAGCGCCGGTGTTGCAGAGATGTTCTGAATCGAATTCACGTCGAACACTCCGGTTCCTTGAACCGTTCCAGCGCCAGCCGGGTATGCGCCAAGTGCGATCATGGCCTTGGATGTTTGGTTCTGGTTAAAGTTTGCCGTGTAGTTCACAAAACTGCTGGTGATCGTCACGAGCCGAGATGTTGACATGCTGCCGTCCTGCCATCCGGCAAATGACCACCCTGAATGTGGCGTGGCGGTGATTCGTTGTTCAGAGGCCATTGGGTATAGGCCACTGGATGACACCGAACCTCCGCTAACGGGATTCGCCACGACATTGAGCGTGCCCATTGCGGGTGTCTTTGTGACAGAAAATGGATACGCAATGGAATGCGTCACCGCATCATTGAACACCTGAACGGTCCAATTGGCTGCGTTTGTCCCGACTGCGATGTCGTAATCAAGTTCACTGTTGCTGATGTAGGTTGGCACTCGACCTGAATAGGGGGCATTTACTCCATCATTGAAAGTCAGTGTTGATCCCCGATCAAAGCCGCTTCCAAGAACTCGAAGCGTTTGCTTTTGCGGCAATACCTGACCGCAAAGACTTGCAGGCGAGAGGGTTGATATCACCGGTGTACTTGGGGCGCTAATTGCAATCGATGCCTTATCGCTGTATACCGCCCCGTTTGAGTTGTTGACTCGAACAACATAGTCTCCCATGTTCAGTGAAGTGACCACAAGCACCAGTGCTGCCGATGTCGCGCCAGAGATTGCCGTACCGTTGCGGTACCATTGGTAAGATAAGGGGCGGGAGTCAGTGGCCGTAACGCTGATTGTCGCGGTATACCCGCTTGAAGCCGTCTGGCTGACAGGGTGGGTGTTTATCCTAGGTAACAGGAACCATTCGTATGATAGGCTGCGATACCAGCCAATTGTGGTGAAGTTCGGCGATAATGTCACCAAACCCGCCGGGACTGCGTTTCCGGGTGTTGCTGCATACGCCGTATCAGCATAAAACCCAATCGGGCCACTGTGGGAGTGGTACCACGTTGCCCGTGCAGGTGTCCCCTCGAAATCGTGATCAACCTGCTGATTGATATCCTGTGCACGCCACGAGAATCGCTCCTGTGTTGAAAGAGTTAAGCTGTCCACAGCATAGTAATTCTCTAAACGATAGATGCGCGCAGCTCCGGTGATTCCGGTCGTAGAGTTCATCAAGGTCGTGCTGAGGCCGGAATTGACCCCGAGGTTCGCATCTGGAACAAACGGATCCAGCAGAGTCATCTGTACGATCACATACGGGTTATTCGCTAACAGATCCTTCATTGCCTTTCGCGCTGCCCATGAGCCTGCGCTGTGTGCGACGAAGTGTACCATGCGGACATTTGGACTCATTGTGTTAAGAAGGTCGGCGAGATTGCTACCATGCACATTGGCATTTCCTGCAGCCTCAACCGCATTTCCATATGCTATGTCTATGTTTGGTGGTTGCCAATCAATGAAGCCGGTATTTGCATCTGTTTCCCAATGATACACAACGAGTTTCCAACCTGTTCCCGCCAGTTTTGTTTTCAGTGTACTATTTAGCAAGGCCCATTCACCCTCGTTATAAGCATTACTTGCGCCTGATCGATTCCAACCATGAATCAGTACGACAACTTTTCGCGTAGTGTTGTCAATCGGACTGCCGTCAATTTCGTTTGACAGGGTAGACGGGAAGGTCAACCCCCATGTAGTTATCGGTAGGCCAAGTAAGATAACGAGACTCATCACCCTCTTCAACACGGACATTTGCCGGGATGAGGTGTGCATTGATGCTTGCGCTTGCGGTATTGTCTGCGTATGCAACCATATGATTCGTTTCGTGTCCATTCGTGTTGCCTCCCAATGTCTTTCTCACTCAGAGATCATTTGTTTTGCAGTCGGGGTAGTGGGTGAAACCGTACCCGCCAGACAGTAGCCAGTGTTGCACGACCGAATAGCGTTTATCCCTAGTGCGGCAAGTGTATGCCACCTGCTGTTTGCAAACAAGCGTATTCTTGTCACATCTGCAATTCAGACGGTGGGGAGGCGGGCGAGGAGCGCGGGTGCCGACGGCTTGGCTTGGAACGCGGTCAAGAATCAGGTCGCAACGTTTGCTGTCACGGTTCAGGCGTATCGAGACCGTTGGCCAGACTTTCATCCGCCCCGCCGACTTCAACGCTCGCGACAGCAGCAGCAGAACTCATAAGCCTGTGGAAGACGATGCGGAAGTAACGCAATGAAAGGTGCCTGAATGGGGCGCCGCGCGCATGATTCAACGGCTAAGCCATTCTATAGCAAATTCTTCAAATGATTGGCCCGTTTGTGCGCAGGTGTTCCGGTCACAGACAACAATCTTATCCGCAGCATTGACGCAAAACATGCAACCACGACCATCCTCGGCAACGACTAGCACGTTCCGGGGGAAAGCTGGATTTCTGCGGGCGCTCACCGTCGCATGGATGGCACTCGGGATCGCCGCGTTGTTCCCGCAAATCCCGTAGAGTTCGTTCGGGCCTACCGCAAGGTAGCCGAACTTGGAAAGGAAAAGCCGATACGCAGGGCCGAATTTCAAACTCAGATTTCGCTCGCGCCGATCGATTTCATCGTCGCTTACAGGGCCAGAGTGTTCGAACGTCTTTGATGCCAAAAGATTTTCAAGTTGTTTCATGGTTACTCCGTTAAAGTGTCAGTGATCGCTCGCGCCAATGTTGGACGCGCTGATTGTCCCAACGTGTGCCATCACCATGGATCTCGGTTGGTATTGTCTTGTCGTGTAAAATGCCGTCGGATTCCTTGTGTACCCGTTGCGGCAACTCTGCCAAAGGAGAGTCTTCCTTCTGGCCGATATGGTGAAGGTTAACGGCGTCACTATTCTCATCGACTGCGGCACGGCCTACGGCCGTCCGCTCGACATTCGACCGCCCCATTGCGTCACAACGTTCCGGATCGATTTTCATCAGCAGGCAGGGGCGGTCACACACTGTGGACTCCTGTAGACCATTTCGCATGTAAACAGACAGTTCTTCTATCGTCCTGATATAGGGAGTGATCCTCTCCGAATAAGGGCTGAACTCTTCGATCAACTGCCGCTGGACTTCAGGATTCTGCAAGTCATGCTGAAGCCTATTCTCGATCTGCGCCGGCAGAAGGCCGTCATTGATGTAATCAGTTATTGTTGTGTTCTGAGTTTCAACGGCGGAGTGCGTCTCGGGCTGTCGCGTTTCCAAGGAATGATCTTCATGACTCGCCTCTCCGCCGTCCTTGAGTGCGGACGCTTCCGCCGCTGCAGTTGATGTCAGTTCGCTCATATCACAAAACCCGGTCCCGCAAAGTTTCCCGGACGCTGTTCGCTGCTTGATCGTCTTTCAGCAGAAACTCTCGGATGACAAGTTCAGAGATGTCACACTCGCCCGGCCTTTTCACGAGTTCACACGCGACAGAGGTCGCAGCAAACTTACGAACCCGCTCGATGCATGAACCCCCACACCATTTGTCCAACGTGTGAACCAGACGCTCTCGATTGAATTCCCGTGGCTCATGCCAGTAGCGATGTATACCCAGTACAACGTCGTCAGTTGCCATCCGACCTGTACCCATGTCCATTGATGCCGATAGCAGGATTCTGGAGAAACAGTATTCGAGCGCCTGCTCCACAGTCGAATCCAACACATAATCGTTCTGGTACCGCCTGCGCACTTCGGCGACTGCCTTCGGCAAAACATCCGCGAGTTCCCTCTCGGACAAGAAGAGGGTGTTCATAAGTCGGTGCGCGACATCATGAAGAGCGGGATTGTCCAATAACCCGCTCTCGTGCAGCACGAGCTTGGTCTCAAGATCGTTTTGCATAGGACTTCCCAACTCGCCATTGCTTCCACTCATGTCGCGCGATCTTTGCACGACGAGATCGTCAGCAACCGGTTGATTCGACAGTGTGTTGTGAATGCGCACCTCTATGGGGCGGGCCATGCCTTCCTTGTGAACAAGCGCGAAACCGGTCGAGAGCTGGTTGAGATAGTGGCAGTCAACGTCCGGCAGTCCAAGGCTGGCACCAATAATTCTTTGATCATCCGCTGAGACGAGGCGATGAATAATCTTGGTGTTCGTGTTCTTCATCACGTCCGGAGCAATCTTCGTGGGTATCTGTTCCGCGACTACGACCCCTTGCCCAAACGAGCGCATTTCCGCGATGATGTTGCAGAAAGTCTCGACAGCCTTTCCCCTGGGGTTTCCGAGTAGTTCGCTTGTGCGCTCGGTCGAGATGTTCTTCAGTAGGCGGTGGGCCTCCTCGATCACGAGAACATGTCGTAAACTCTCGTCCTGGCGGCTGGAGGATCGACGAGCCGCCGCCTGCCGGTATTCTGCTATCAG
>JBIKUM010000511.1:0-4488 GCA_044347585.1 Terrimicrobiaceae bacterium | reverse complement strand
TAAAGATCAGCGAAAAAACAGAGAATATTGTACATGCAAACCCCAACATAAAGCACGTATCTAACTTATTCTGGGAAGACAATGGAGATGGGACTATGGTCCTTCACCCTTTACTAAAGTTTTACTTTACAAGAGAATACTCTTCTATGGTAAGAGACTGGGTATCAGTTTATATCTCCAAGATTATCCCAGAATTTACAGATATATGCTTTGTGATTACTAGTTTGTTTGAACAAAGCCCACAATTTAGCTACGATGAAGTGCGGAACTCTGTCTTATTGGATAATCTAACTAAGTTTGCAAAGAGGAAATACTTCTTGGATAAATCTCTCCCGGACTATAAAGAACAATTGCAAGGGATATGTGAGGAGATATTCAAATTGGATATAAAAGACATTGACATTTTCTACGATGATATACTGGAAATCAGTACCTTTGTATGTAATTTCGCAGAAGGGATTAACTCTTTCGTAGGAAAATTGCATGTAAATAATGACATCAGTTCCGCATTTCTCACTGAGCTAGAATCATATCTAAAGATGAGGGGTAAATTAGATATGGAAATCCCAAGTTGTCTCCCCTCAGCAGTCGCTATTATTCACGAAAACCTAATCCCTCAATATAAAGACAATGATTGACATCAATGTTATTGACAACTGCATCTCTGGCTCTGTAGGGGAAACTCCCTTTATGGTAGAGTATGATGCAAATGTCTATCAGGAACTCAGCTACATTGCTGACCTAGCTAACAATGCTAACACAAAAGAAGAGTATCAGATTCACACTGATAAGTTCTTCTCAGTGATTAACAGAGTGAAGGATTATGCAAAAATTGCAGAAACCAAATGCCCTTACATTAAAGTAAACAATGTAACTGGGCAATTCTTTCTCACCTATGAGGGAGAGGTATCTAAAATTCCAATGCCTACAGAGCTTGTAGATCGTATCTACAACTCTATGGATAGCGGAGCAGATTTCATGCCCTTGGTGAAGCTGTGGATGCGTTGGTTGCGTAATCCAGTACTGAAAGCAAAGATGGAGAATGGGACAGGGAAAGAATTCTCTGATAGATTCTTCAACTTTGTAAACATGAAGTATGTGCACCCCGAGTTGTTGACTGACCTCATGGATAATCATGGTCTGAATTTAGATGCAGCTAGAAAGCGAGCTACTATCTATCAGATCAAGATTACAAAAGAGGGTCTCTTAAATGGGTACAAGGTTTCTAGAGAGATCATGCATATGTTTGATCCTGAATCAGGAGAATCTATACCCCGCTATAAGAGAACCTTTGATGTAAATACAGGGCAAATTGCTTCTGAAGGTTTACCTGAGTTTGTAGAAGATAGAATCTTTGAGCCTGCTGTAATGGGTTCAAGTGGAGATCCTTTTACTTGCGAAGGAGTCAATGGATTCTCTGACCCAGGTCATTTTATCAAAGTAGGTTGTTTACACTCCCTAAAGTCTTGGGATAAAGTAAACACAGATGATCACCGTTCTTGTGTCCCAGGTTTACATATCGGGGGATTGTATTATATCTCTGGATATGGTGGGGAAATCCACAACATATTCGTAGATCCAATGCACGTTGGGGCTGTTCCTGACGACGAGACAGGAGCTATTCGTTGTTTGCAGTACTTTGTACATTCAAGTCTTGCCGGAGTCAATGGAAGCATCTATCACTCTTCTACCTATGCTGCTATGACAGACCTAGAGTGGGAAGAAATGAGAAAGGATGTAGTCATTGAGCTCAACAATCATTTAGGGAATGCTCTTACTTCTAGACTGTCTGATTACAAAGGCGAACTAGAAGATGATGAGTATGGTGATTATGAAGATGGGAGTTATGATGATATGGATAACTAAATCGCTGTGATACCCTAATAAAGTAAGTCACAGTGATAGAGCAAGGAAAACTAGACAATGTTTGTCTTATAGATGGAGATTCCTTGTTGTACTATGAAATGGATAAAAGCTCTCTTGAGGAGGCCTGCGAAGGTCTCTCCAAGAGGCTTTCCCATATATTAGAACAATGCGATACCAATAGGTATGTAGGGTTTCTAACAGAAGGGAGATGTTTCAGGTACAACGTGGATTATCAGTATAAAGCCAAACGTAAAAGAAGGGGAGACCGTCCCATTATTTTCCCTTCTATGGTTGAATATCTAAAGCAGGAGTGGGGATTTACAGCCTTTGATGGGTTAGAAGCTGATGATCTAGTCAGCTATTATTCTAACTCCTTTGTAGAGTATAAACTCGCAACCCCAGTTATATGTTCCCCTGATAAAGATGTTCTATATCAATGTGCAGGGACGCACTACAATTATCGCACTACTCAGTTTATTGAAACTACTGAAGATCAAGCTACTAGTTTTCTTTGGAAACAAGTATTGATGGGAGATAGTACAGACAACATACCTGGACTTCCAGGAGTTGGGGAGAAGACTGCAGACAATTGGTTAAAAGGACGCACTAAAGACTTTGAAGTCTTTGCACTCAAACAATATGTAGACAAGTTTGGGTCAATAGAAGGAGTGCGTAAATTCTATCAATCATTTGCTCTTGTAAAACTCTTAAAGACCGATGCAGATATTGAATGGTTCTTTAAGATAAACTTTCTCCCAAAGTCCCCAGAAATACGAGAACGTAAGTTTAGTTCTGAAGATGTATCTTCACAGACAAATCTTTGGGACTAATGAAAGATTTATTTCACGTATCCATAGTTGTTGTGAACGCTAGAATGGCACGAGTCGTTGGAACTGTGTCTATGTTCATGCAAAATCGTAATGATACAGATATTGTATCATTAGAATATAATGACTATAAAATTACAGTAGGGGATACAGTGAGAGCTGGAAAAATACCATACAAAGTAAACTATATCAAACCAGTAATAACTCAACAAGGATTAATAGGGTATGATATAATAGTTTGTAACATAAACAATACTAGCATATTTGCCTTTCCGTTTATTGGGGGTAATCGTAGACTAATGCTTTGGGATAATCTATTCATGAATGCATTTATTGCAGTTCCTGATCATCCTAAATGCATTGCATTATTGTATAGATTTTCTGGGAGTATCTTATTTACAAAGTTTGAATCTGCATTATGCTCATTCAGAGCCTTTGAACATAGATATGACCCAGATCCCTATCATGTATTGTTTGTCTTCAATGTCCCTCAAGAAGCAGAAGCATCCTATGAGCACTTTATAAATGGGAGATATTCGCAGATTGATGATTTGTGGAAACTAAAGATTCTAGACTTTCATGGTTTTGACATGGATGGGCATACTGGGCAGATACTGTTCAGAGACTCTCGTCTTCGTGAAAAGATTGAAAACAAGCTAGATATTACTTTGGGAGAAGAAACAGAACTTCATAGCATTATCGACCGCTCTGTAGAGGAATTAGATTTTAGCTTTTATGCCCCAAGCGCAAAAGCTGCTATAGATAAGATGTAATGACCGATAGACTTAGAAATCAACTAGGAGATTGGGGGGACGTATTGTCCCCCTTTATCTCTAACCCTTCTTTTGATCATATACGAACTCAATTACGAGTAGAGAAATCCAAAACTATCGTATACCCCTCTGATGATAAGATATTTAAAGCTTTTGAGCTCTGTCAATTTAAAGATCTCAAAGTTGTAATCCTTGGACAGGATCCATATCACAGAGGTGAAGCTATAGGAGTATGTTTTGGGATTGATAAAGAGAAGTCAAAGATACCCCCAAGTCTTAGAGTCATTGTAAAAGAACTGCAATCTCAATACCCAGACATAGACATATCTAAGTTTGATTATTCTTTATATTCATGGGCTCAACAAGGAGTGCTTCTCTTAAATACATACTTAACAGTTTCTAAGAACTCTCCAGGTTCCCACCAAAATATGTGGGCATGGTGGACAGCAGATGTCCTAAAAGAAATCTGTTTAAGGAAATGTGATGATGTGATATTCATCCTTTGGGGGAAACACGCTCAGAGCTTTAGCTACCTTATTCCTACCTGTAATATCCTAAAGAGTGCTCACCCAGCTGCAGAAGCATATGGGGGAGGAGGATTCTTTGGGAATAATCACTTTCTAGAAGTAAATAAATTACTCTCTAGCAAATCTATCCCTGAGATAAATTGGGGATTACATAGTAACTTGTCCAATCTTTAATCAAACACAAATAACTATGAGCGACGGAATTTGGTTTCAGCAACATACTGGTCCTGAGGAGTTTACATACTCCACTCGTAAAAACTACAATGACCCCACAGTGCAACAAGTGAGGCAGATTGCAGATGAAATAGTAGAGATGCTTAATGACAAGAACTCTGCTTATGGAAACTCTGCTCTCAATCCTCTGAGATTATTCTCTACTTCTAGTGCTCTTGAGGGACTATGTGTACGTATTGACGACAAGATCAGTAGAATAGCTAACTCTGGGATTACAGATAAGACTGAAGATTCTGTAAAAGATCTTATAGGGTATCTGTT
>JBIKUM010000251.1:0-4489 GCA_044347585.1 Terrimicrobiaceae bacterium | reverse complement strand
GATGAGGCGGTAGCCCGGATCGGAAATACCGGGCATACCGGCATCGGTGATCAGGGCAACATGGGAACCTTCGGCGATGCGGTTGGCGACCTCTTCGCAGCGGAAGGATTCGTTGTGACCGTGCAGGCTGAGGAAGGGCTTCTTGATGCCGAGGTGTTGGAGGAGAAGACCGCTGTGCCGCGTGTCTTCGGCTGCAATCAAGTCGGCGGATTTCAGGACTTCAATGGCGCGCAGTGTGATGTCCTGGCGGTTTCCTATGGGTGTGGGAACAACGCTTAGCACAGGAGGCGGCTTGTTTTACCAACCTTCAGTGATCTGGGCGGCGAGGTTGTTTGCAAGATCGGCGGCAGCGTTTGACATGGCTTGGCGCTCGATCGTTTGGAGGTCGTTGCCGCTGAAGAACGAGGTCTTGCCTGTGACGGTTCCACTCATGAGGGTGGCTCCGGTGCTTTGATCGATGACATCGTAGCGGACATGCACGGAGAGACCGAATTCGCTGGTCGCAAGAACATTGTTCTGCACCGAGCGGAGGGCGTTGCGGTCGATCTTGGTGATGGTGCAGTTGAGTATGGCATCCGCCTGACCGGAATTGACGATGTGGTAGCTGCCATCCTGCTGGAGGCGCTTCACAAGGGTATCCGCGAACATGACCTCGATGCGGGACTCGTAGGTGTTGTTTTTAAATGTCGGAACCGACAGGTCGCGCACCGAGCGCATGGGAGTCGGGCGGATTTCGCCAAGTTTGTAACCGCAACCAGTGAGGGCAAGGACAACGGCCAGGAGTGAGACGAGCGGGGTCTTCATGGGTTGGGCAAGGCGGGTTCCACGGCTGGCATTGGAGCGACATCACGCGAGTCGGTGCGGAGCTTGGGACTGCTCACAACGGGCAACTCGTCAGGAACGATATCCTGTCTTGAGGGGCCGTTGAAATCAGCGAGCGAGGAAGTCTCGACTTGCGCCTGGAGGCGACGGCGAAGGGCGGCGGTCTCGCCAGTCTGGGTCTGCTCGGGTCCGGAGCGGAGGGCGTCATCCCCCGCCTCGCTGCGGATTTCCTGCACGCGGTCGCGGGCCGTGACGGCATCTGTGGAATCAGGCGCGCGGCGGATGACATCGTTGTAGTAGATGGCGGCGGCGCGGTAGTTTTTGAAGCGGTCGTAGAATTTGGCGATGCTCATGAGGTCGCCGGATTCCTTGGAGCCGAGGCTCACGACATTGTCCTTGGCCTGGGCGGCTTTTTCGCTGGAGGGATATTGGAGCAGAAAGTCTTCGAAGGTGTTCTTTGCCGTAATGAGCGCGGAGAGATCCTGTGTTTTGCCGGTCTGCCCGAGTTGCATGTAGATGTAGCCAATTTGATACATGGCATCATCGGCGATGGAGCTGTTCGGGTAGCGGTCGAGGACGCCTTGATAGGCTTTTGCGGCCTCCTGGACGCGGTTCTGACGCTCATAGGTCAGACCCAGGTTGAATTGGGCGATGGGGGCGTTTTTGCTGTAGGGGGCGTTTTGAATGATCGAGGCGAACATCTCTTCGGCGCGGTCGGTGCCGGGCAGGAACGCGAGGCCGAGGAATTTCACTTTTTTCCCTGCGAGATATTCGTTGGCGATGACGACTTGACGGTTCACCGCGCGTTCGAAATTCGGCGTGTCGGGATATTGGGTGAGCAACTTCTGATACGAGTTGAACGCCTTCGAGCTGTCGCCAAGCTCTTCATAAATCTCGGCGATGCGGAATTGGGCTTTCATCGCCAGAGGTGATGCGGGGTGGTTTTTAATGAAGCGGCGATAGGCTCCGAGCGCGGTGGATATGGAACCCTCTTGATCGTAGGCGGCGGCCGCGTCGAAATCGGCAGTCTCCTCGGGGGTCACATCGGCATTCACTTGCTGCCGTTTGGGAGCCGGTTCAGGCTCGGTGGAATCAGGGGGTTGGGCTTGTATCAACGGGCAGAGCGCCAGCAGAGAAGCGAGAGAAATCAGTAAAATTCGAAACGACATCGCGAGGTTCGGAGGCTAAAGGAGTGGGCTTCATGGCGTCAAGATTTCCGCTTTCTTGGTAAAGGGCCCCACTTGCGCGGGGCGACTGCGGCTGATACTAAGGAATCATGAAAGCACGAGTATTTTTTTCTCTTCTTATTCTACCGGCGGCTCTCATGGCGCAGGATTTTGTGGCACCGAAGGGGCGTGAACACCAGATCACCACGCAGGCGCCGGAGTTGAAGCCCGAGGTGGATGGAATTGTGAAGCAGATTTTCGATGTGGAAAAACCTTGGCAACTTTTGAATCCGGCGGCTCCTGCAAGCTACGGAACTGGTGAGAAAAATGTCTCCAAGGATTCCGCCGCCGGAACGCCCTACCAAGCAGTCACGCTCACAGTGGTGGGTATCGAGTGGTGAACCTTACCACCAAAACAAGGCGGCTGTCGTAAGGATCGCTCCGTAAACAAGCCCCCCCAGCGCGGCGATCCGCCACACTTCGATTTTGGCGGAGAGAATTTTGATAGCGTCCCTTAACAAGTAGGGCATGCCGACAAAGAAAAGTCCGGCAATGATCCAGGCATAGGCCAAGGAGACGAGGAGGAGACGGCTTTCCTCTGAGCGCAGGGCGCAGGATTCCAAGAGAGGCTCTGCGCCGAGGAGAAGAAGCATTCCCAACGCGCGCACAGCCAGAAACTCTTCGACATACAACCAAGACAAAACGGCTCCGGCGACGATGCCGAGAAGCATCAAATTCCGAAGTTTGGAAAATTCCCCGAGATCGATGTCCGTCACCAAAAGAAAACTCCAGACAGCTGCCGCGAGGAGCAATACTGTGCCGGCGACGCGGGAACGGGGAAAACCGCGCGCAAAGCGGATCGATGCAGGCGGGTTGATCAATCCCAAGGCGTGCGAAAAAACGAGCAAGAGACCGGCGACAAGGCCTGTCGTCTGCAGTGAGAGTTGGTAAATCATTTTCTTTTCTTTTTCTTGGTCGCAGCAGGTTTGACGGTTTGCTCCCAGAGGCGGTCGCCGAGGGCGGCCTGCGCTGCGGCGACTTGGGCCTCTTTTTTACTACATCCACATCCCCTCCCCAACTCGAGCCCGTTCCAGACGACGCAGCAAATAAAAACCTTGGAGTGCTCAGGGCCTGTCTGGGAGAGGATTTGATAATCCGGAGCCGCTGGCTCGATGGCTTGCAGAATTTCCTGGAGGTAGCCCTTGGGGTTGATCTCATCGGGCTGGTTGGCGATTTCGGTGAAGACCGATTCCATTTGGCGCAGGATGAAAATACGGGCGGCGTCGAATCCACCATCGAGATAAATCGCGCCGACGAGGGATTCAAAAGCATCGGCCAAAGTCGAGGCCCGCTCCCTGCCTCCGCTCGCCTCCTCGCCGCGTCCCATCATGATGAAACTGCCAAGATCCAAGGCGAGCGCGCGCTCCCTCAAGGCCGGGCGCGAGACAATGCGGGTGCGAAGTTTTGTAAGCTGACCCTCGCCAAAATCGGGGAACATGCGAAAGAGATGCTCGGTGACGCTGACTTGAATAACGGCGTCGCCGAGAAACTCGAGACGCTGATTGTCGAAGGGGTAGTTTTTTCGCTCCAGCGAGATGCTGGGATGCGTGAGGGCTTCAGCAAGAAGCAGTCCATTGCGAAACTTATAAATAATCCGCTCCTCGAGAGGATTCATTACTGATGGCTTGGCTGGATTGATTGTCATGTGAGCGACGGAATAAGCGTTAGCGTGAAGAGGACTTTTTTTGGGAACCACCTTGCTGTGGCGGGCCAACAAAGAGTGTGGGTGGCAATGAATTCGGCGTGATGAGGATTTTGGAGTTGAGACCGACGGTTTCGAAAAGCTCCACCACATCTTTTGATTTCATGCGGATGCATCCATAGCTGACAGGGCGTCCGATATTGCGCTCCTCGGGAGTGCCATGGATGTAGATATAACGCCGGTAGGCATTGCGATTTTTATCCTCCAGGCCCTCCAGCCAAAGGATGCGGGTCACGATGGGATCGCGACCTGGAGCATTGACCGGCAGCACCTCGCCTGTTGGTTGGCGGCTTTTAAAGACAGCGCCATGTGGAAGCCCGTGGCCGATTTTTTCTTTGATTCTGAAAACGCCGAGCGGGGTGGCATAAGAACCGGGCCTGTCGCCAAGACCGAACTTCGAGGTTGAGACAGGGAATTGAGTCAGAGGCTTGCCATCACGCAGGACGATCATTTTTTGTTCGGGCACACTGACAATCATCCGGTGGCGGTTGTCAGTGACACAACCTGATGCACAGAGCAAAACGAGGATAATGGCCACGCTCGCATGAAGGCGTAAAAACGACGCCTGTGTGATCGAACGGAATGAAGAAAGAGTGCGATAAATCAAAGAAGACAAACCTCCAAAAAATTTTCCGAAATGAAGTGAGCGGAGCGCATCAGCGTCAAGGTCAAATTCCCCCGGTGTTGAATGCTCCAGTGGCGGCATCCATGAATGCCTTCACTAAATACGGGTCTTTTT
>JBIKUM010000199.1:0-5818 GCA_044347585.1 Terrimicrobiaceae bacterium | reverse complement strand
GCTTGCTGATCTCGAGTCCATCGGCTTGCGTGCGCTTGAAAAAGACCTCGCCCTTTGCGCGATCGGTAGTCATTTCAAATCCGCCAAGCACCTCGCCGGGGTTGAATCCGAAGGCACCAATCGGCATGGTGCGGCTACGGTTCAAGGCGACATTGTCATGATTCTCGCCAAGGTGCATGCGCAGGATGACCTGCTCGATGCCGCCGGCGTCGTTGTTGAAAACAAATTCCGTGCTGTTCGTGCTGAGACTTTCGGCGCGCGCCGACATGGTGGGAGGCTGCTGGACAAGAGGAGCTGGTGTGGCGGATGGCGCGGGGGTCACGGCAGCGGTTGGCGTGGCACCCGGCTCAGCGGTCGAAGGCGGAGGCGTCTGCGGCGTGTAGTATTTGCTGACATACCACTGCCAGACGAAGAGGCCGGTGACGGAGAGAATGATGGCGATCCAGGATTTACGGTCCATTAATTGAGAGGTGAGAGAGGTTTGAATGCTGGCGGCACGGGGTCGTAACCACAACCGCCCCAAGGATGGCAACGCCCCATTCGACGGAGGCCGAGAAGGGTGCCACGAAGGGTTCCGTGATTCTGGAGGGCTAAAATGAAATACCGCGAACAGGACGGCTCGAAGCGGCAACCGCAACCGGGACCGCAGACCACCTGCAGGAAAGGCGACACCAAAAGCTGATAGCAGCGGATCAGAGCGATGAGCAGGTGTTTCATTCGAGAGGCGGCAAAATAGAAAGTCGGCGGGCAAGAAGCAACCATTCCGCTTTTAATTGTTCGAAACTCGCCTCGGCGGCGGCGGACTTGGCGACGACTACCACCAGAAGACCTGAAGGAATTTGTGGGAGGCAGGACTTGAGGATTTCCCTCAATCGTCGCCGCACTTTGTTGCGAACCACAGCCCCTCCGACACGCCTGGAGGTGATGATTCCGGCTTTGGCAGGTTCGTCTCCCCCGGTGCGAAGGAGACCGACGCGAATAAGGCGCGCTTGGGTCGACTTCCCGTGCTCGCGAACCCTTGTAAAATCCCTGGTCTGACGGAGCCGGGCGGTTTTAGGAAAACGCTGGCCGGCCGTATCAGGCCTCGGTGTGTCTTGCGAAGTGGACCTCGACACCTTTTGGAAGCAGGCGTTTGCGGCCATGGCGGCGGCGGCGGTTCAGGATGGCGCGACCGGCTTTGGTCTTCATACGGGCGCGGAAACCGAACTGCTGCTTGCGCGTGCGCTTGGAAGGCTGATAAGTGCGTTTCATAATCTCAAAAGTGGAGGCGAGATGCTACGGGCGAAAATCAAGGCGTCAACTCAAAAAGATTGGCCACACATTCGATCTCAACATCGAAGTCGCCCGGAAGCTGC
Source organism: Terrimicrobiaceae bacterium (assembly GCA_044347585.1). GTDB lineage: Bacteria > Verrucomicrobiota > Verrucomicrobiia > Chthoniobacterales > Terrimicrobiaceae > UBA967. The sequence continues at coordinate 4,463 of JBIKUM010000199.1, read as the reverse complement.
GCCCCGATCGTGGCACGGGCGGGAGCGGACTCTCCGAAGTAGCGGGCATAGACCGCGTTCATCTCTTGAAAATTTTCTTTCGAAAGGTTGGAGAGATAGACTCGGGTGCTGACGACATTTTCAAATCCGGCTCCTGCGGCGGCCAGCACCTTTTGGATGTTCTCCAGAACAAGTTCGGTCTGGCGCGCAATCGATCCGCGCTCGATTTTTCCTGTTGCGGGATCCCATGGCGTCATGCCCGAGACGAAGACGAATTTCCCCTCTGCCACCACGCCGAGCGAGTAGGGACCAAGGGCCGGCGGACCGCCGGGAACATCGCGGAGTTGTTTTTTCATCGCGGGCATCTGAGCGGATCGCCCCGACCGAGACAAGTCTTGCATCGGAAAATCCGTCGTCAGAGAGGATCGAAGTCGATAGTCTCACGCGATGGATTTTATAGAAACCCACGGTGCGGAGTTGCTGCGCACCTACCATCTGTGGACTGGACGCCACTTGATCGGACCCTGCGGCGATGCGCGGCGCGAGGCGAGGAGCCTTTTTGAGGCGCCTTTCGTTGTGGTCTCAGGCGGAGCGGAAGGCGACCAAATTTTGAACTATGGCAACAAGATGGCCATGGATCTCTGGGAGATGGATTGGGAGACTCTCACACGCACGCCATCGCGACTCACAGCTGAGCCAATGCACCGCGACGAGCGGGCGGAATTTCTGCGGCGTGTCCGAGAGCGGGGATTTATCGACGACTACTCCGGCATTCGCATCTCGAGCAAAGGCCGCCGGTTTCGAATCGGCCAAGCCACGGTGTGGAATGTTACAGACGCCCTCGGCAACTATAACGGCCAGGCGGCGACTTTTTCGAACTGGGAATTTTTAAGCGAAGGAGGAGCGAACTCATGAGCGGCGTAATTGTTCGTCCGCGTTCGCGGATTTTGCATGGGCACGACTGGGTCTATGCCAGCGAGATTCAAAAATCCTTCGGAGCGCCAGCCGACGGAGATGTCGTTTCGATCAAGGACGGCCGCGACCACCTTCTCGGTGTTGGCATTTACAATTCCCGCTCGCAAATTGTTGTCAGGCGGTTCTCGCGGCGGAGGCAGGATTTGGATGCGGATTTTTTCCGCCGCCGCATCGAGCAGGCCCTCGAATACCGACAGCGCATGGGCTGCCGCAGCGACTTGGGGCGCTTGGTTTGGAGCGAAAGCGATGGACTTCCGGGCGTGATTGCGGACCGGTATGGAAATATTGTGGTTCTCCAAACCCTCACTGCCGGCATGGATCGTCACAAAGAAACCATTGCCGCCATCCTCATGGAGACAACCGGAGCGGCTTGCGTGATCGAGCGGAATGACGCTCCGGTGCGCACTGCGGAAGGCTTGCCGCCCGTCACAGGAGTTCTGGCAGGAGAGAATCCCGGCGAGATTGAAGTAGAAACCGCAGGCGTGCGTTTTCTGGTGGATCCTCTCGGGGGCCACAAAACCGGCCTCTACCTCGATCAGGTGGAATCCTACGGCATTGTCGCCGGACTCTCGCGCGGGCTGACTGTGCTGGATTGCTTTTCCAACCAAGGCGGCTTCGCCCTCGCCTGCTCCAAAGCGGGAGCAAGTCATGTCACTGCTGTGGAATCCGGCACCGCAAGCTCAGCACGCCTCCGCAACAATGCGGCGCGCAATGGACTCCCGGTGGAAACCAGACAAGCGGATGTTTTTGATTTCCTCCGCCGTCCCGACAAACCCGAATACGACCTCATCATCCTCGACCCCCCCTCCTTCACCAAAGCGCGGGGAAAAATCGCCGAGGCCCTACGCGGCTACCGCGACCTCCACGCACGGGCTGCCACATTGCTTTCAAAAAACGGACTCCTCATCTCCTTCTCCTGCTCGCACCATGTCGCGTCCCATGAGTTTGAGGGATCAATCGCGGAGGGACTTCATGATGCGAAGCGCAACATGAGGCTCATGCGCCGCATCAGCCAACCGCTCGACCACCCCGTCGTGCTGGGGTTGCCGGAAACCGAATACCTCAAAGGCATCGTGCTTCAATCCATGCCGGGCAGGTGAACCCGCTGCGTGCGGTGCTCCAGCGCGGTCGTTTGCTTCCAGCGCAAATGCTCTTCAATCGCACGCGTGATGTATTTTTTTGCATGGCCGACCGATTCCGAGAGAGACAATCCAGCTGAGAGAAAAGTCGCAATCGCCGCCGAGAAGGTGCAACCCGTGCCATGGGCGTCGATTTTCCGGCGGAACGGCGCAACGAATGCCTCAAACCCATCCCGTGTTGCCAAGATATCCGTCGCTGTCTTTTCGCGAAGATGCCCGCCCTTGAGCAAAAAGGCGCAGCCATGCCGGGCGACGAGCATTTCGCCCGCCGCCTTGATTTCATCCAGATTGCGGCATGGCATACCTGAGAGAATCCGTAACTCGTCGAGATTCGGAGTCACCAAAGTCGCGAGAGGAAAAAGCAAATCCCGGTAGGCCTTCACAGCTGAAGCCTTCAGCAATGGATCCCCACTCGATGCGACCATGACGGGATCAACCACAAGCGGCGGAATCTTTTTGCACACGGCCAAAGTGGACGCCACCGCTCGGATGATCGGCGTGGAAAACAACATGCCAGTCTTCACCGCCGCCACGGGAAACGCTTCAAAACTCAATCGAATCTGCGCCGCCACAACATCCGGACGCACAGGCTGAATCGCCTCCACCCGCCCCGGCACCTCCGCCACGACGCAGGTTATAGCCGTCTGCGCATATCCACCGAGCGCGGTGATCGTCTTGAGATCCGCTTGGGCACCAGCCCCGCAAGAGTTATCGGATCCGGCAATCGTCAGGACAACGGGTGGATTTTTCATAGGTCAGAAATCTAAACTGTTTTTGAACGCCATCGATCAACAGCTTCCAATTCTCGAAACACTTCCGCGCAAGAATGAGGGCGGAGTGGGTCGACCAAAAATTTGGACGATCGTCCAAATTTTTGGTCGGTGAAAGAGGTGGGTGTCATGGGATGAGGGGGGCGAAGGTGTTGATGAGGTCTTTGGCTGTTTCGATGGCTTTGGTTGGGACGGCGTCGAGGGCTTTGCTGCCTTCGTTGAGCAAAACGGCGCCGGCGACGCATGCGGTGAGGCGGGGGGAGAGGTCTTCTTTGGGTGAGGACAAGGTGCCTCCGAGCTGAACGGGGGACCAATACCAGCCATTGCGCGAGGTGGCGAAGATGGTTTCCCGCGCGCCAGGGAGCAATTTCAGCGTGTTGAGATCGAGGCCCAGCTCGAGTTGTCCGGAGAGATCGCCTCCTTTGGCGATGCGCACGCTGCCTTCGATGCGGCCGAGGCCAGCGGATTCGACGACGAGATTAGTGAGCGTGAGGTCGCCTTCAGACCATTCGAAGTCGGTGCTGAGTTTTTCAAGCGAAGGATTGGTCCAAGACGAATCGCGAAGAAAGGAGGCCGCACTTTTTAGCAAAGGGAGGTCGCGGAGACGGGCTCCAGTGAAGGCGATGTTGCCGCGCCAGACGCCCTGGGCATCGCGTGTGGCCTGCCCCTGGCTTGTGCCGTCCAGGTATTTTGCCAAATCGGGAACAGGAAGCCCGGCGACTGGCACGCCTTCCCAGACAAGCGTCAACCGCGCTTTCGCGCCGGAGTTTCCTGACGCCACAAGCGATCCGGCACTCGGAAGAAAAAAGCGGGAATCGTCGAGGTAATAGATGCCTTCACGCTCGCGAATGCGACTCTGCGCATGCGCGAGAGGCGGCAGCCCGGGAATGGAAAGAGCCCCTCCCCTCGCCTCGATGTTGTATCCCCCATCAACAGGCTGAACTGTGAGAGCTTGGCCGGTGCTTTGAATATCCCCGAAACGCAGATCGGCTTTCCGCACATCAAAGCCTCCAAGTTCGAAGCGGGAGGAAAGCCACGAGGCAAGGAATGAGGTGGCAGCGGGTTTCTTGGAAGCGTCGACAGGGGCGGCATCAGCATCGGCTCCGGTTTTTAATTTGAATGCGGCTGAGAGGGCTTGGATTTCGATGTTTTCAATTTTCCATGCTCCCGAGAGCAGGGCGCGCCAGTTCCATTGGGCGCGCAGAACTTTGGCTTCCAATCGATCCAATGCAGCCGATGAGCGGCCGATGAGCATCAAACTCTCACTGAGCGCCGAATCGCCATCCCAGCGCAGGGGTTGGAGCGTGGCCTCCGCTTTCAATGCCGCTCCAGCACGCGAGGCGATGAAGTGGGAAAAACCCGGACTATGGACAAAGCGTCCGACCTGAATGGAAAGGAACACCACAGCGCCCGCGAGCAGCGCACAAAAAAACAAAATGATAAGAACCCTACGGCGAGAGTTCGAAGAACGCTTTGGACCGCGCACGGCCGAATCGTTAGCTGAACGAGAGCTTGGTAACGCCGGAGGCCGATGCTGCGTTGAGCACATCCATGACGCGCTCGTGCTTCGTCATGGGATCGGGTCGGAGAATCACAGGAT
>JBIKUM010000092.1:0-9186 GCA_044347585.1 Terrimicrobiaceae bacterium | reverse complement strand
AATTGTCTCTTTGAGCCAAGACCTCAGCTCGGGAAGCTCCCGACTCTGCGGGGAATCATAGATTTTATTGTTCATCTGGACTTTGCCATCGGGCAGGATGTCTATGATGATCGGCGTCGAGGGCACACCTCCCGCAGCGCCAGCCGAGCGGCCGCTTGGAAGACTGATGTTTAACTCCTTTTCAATAACTTGAGATCCAGCTGACGCCATGAAGAACAGCAACAGCACGAACACCACATCGACCATCGGGGCGATTTGAAACCCTGGATCTCCGTCTTCGGATACACCACCTCCACCCATGGCTTAGAACAGCCCTCCGGTTGAAAGATTCTGGATGTTTTGCATTTCGTTTAGCATATGGGGATTTTTTAGGAAGCGGCTGGCGGATTAGCGTCTTTGTCCACGACCGAGAAAGTTACATTGCCGACGCCGGATTGTCCAACGGCCTCAAGAATCTTGCGAACATAGTCATAGCGAACCTCTCGATCGGCGCGGATAAGAACGCGGATGAGAGGATTGGCGCTGACTTTGTTTTGAAGAATGGGAACGATCTCAGCCGGCATGGCATAATCTTTTTGATCCACCTCGATGGCGGTCATGCCATTCATGGCAGTGTAGGTCACATTGATGATAACCTGACCGGGATTGTCTTTGGCCTCCTTGGCCTCTTTGGCAATGGGGAGGTTGATTTCCTTGTTCGACTGCAGCACTTCCGTAGAGCTGATGGACATGAAGAACACGAGCAAGACCAGAAGAATGTCGATCATGGGAGCGATCTGGAACTCCGGATCGGGCTCGTGTTCTGGCTTGCGGACGAGTTTTTTCTTTCCGCCGGAATGTGCTGCGTCGGACATTTTTTAAGAGGTTATGTTCCCCAATCAATAGGCGATCCGCAATGAGGGCAAGGGGTTTCTCCAACAGAAATGCCACCATTGCAAACCGGGCAATTCGCCTCGGCGGCTGCCGCGATATTTTGCGATGCGCCGGAAGGGGCTGCATGAGGCGTGAAGGATCCGTCCGCGCCTTCACCAATGATGATCCCGTGCAACTCCTCGTAAGGCACATCCACCATGAGATGGAGGAGTTTGTCATCCGAAAGACCGATCCGGATGGTGGAGAGATTTCGGAAGTAGTAATAGAAAATAAACGCGGGAATAGCGATGAAGAGGCCAGCAGCCGTCGCCATAAGCACTTCACCGATTCGGAGAGCGAGACCGCGCGGATCGGCCACGCCAGACTGACCGAGAACCGCGAACGCGCCCATCATTCCGATAACCGTTCCCAACAGCCCGATCATGGGAGCGATAACTCCGATAACCGAAACATAGCTGATTTTTGTTTTGATCGGCTGAGCTTGGCGTAGTCCGTATTCAATCAATCCTGCTTGAACCGCATCTTGACCTCGTCCCAAACGCTCGAGCGTGCCTTGGAGGACTTTGGCCACATAAGCCTTGTTTGCTTTGCAGGTTTCCCAAGCCTCTTGGTAGTTACCGGCATCGATGGTGGATTTCAAAGATTCCATCAAAGCCTTTGGCGCGAGGTTCTCGGCACGCAGGGTCATGAAAAGCTGAATGCAATAAGTGAAAAGAACCATCGATGTGCCTACAATACACAACCAGATTCCCACGATCAGCGGACCGCCGTGGAGAATCATCTCGATGATGCTCATTTGATCTGGCGGCTTGTCCGCGGCGTGAGTCAGGGAGCCGGTTGCCAGCAGGAGGAAGAGCGGGAGGATGCGATGGATGACTGAGTTTGTTTTTAGCATGGTTTTAGGCGGAGTTGGGAAAATCAGGGAACGATGACTTTTTCTTTTTCGAGGGCCTCGGCGCGGGCTGCGGCGCGAGTTGCGGAAGATGGATCGTTTTTGAAGATGGTTGTGACAAGAAGATAATTTCCGAGAGCCTCGGATTTTTCACCGGCGCCTTCTTGGATTTCGGCCATAAGGCAGAGTGCTTGGCTCATGGCCACGGCGTCGGTTCCAGCCGGCAACTTGGTTTGCTTGGCGGCCTCGACGATCGGTGCAAGCTTCGCGCGGGCGGTGATGACATCCTTCCTGGCCATCGCGAGACGGGCGAGCAGGAGCTCAGAGGAAGATCCCGCACCGGGGTAAAGTTTTTGGAAATTTTTGAAGGCTGCGTCCGCGTCGGCGGCGCGCCCTTGGGAAATATACAACTCGGGGAGCAGCGAGGTGGCACGCTCGGCCCATGGCGTGGGGAGACCGCTGAACTTCTGCGCGAGCGGCTCAAGCTTGGCCAGCGCGCCGGCAGCGTTTCCTGCGCGCCAGAGTTCATTGGCGGCGTCGAAATCGGCGGGCGCGACTTTTTCCACAGATTGGACATTCGCCATTTGAACGGCTGTTTCGACAGGTCCGATCTTGATGCGGATGGCATCGGCCTTGACTCCTGTGATCTCACCTTCGCGCCGCTGACCGTCTTTTTGAACGACGACATCCTGAGCCATTATCAATGAGAAAGGCGTCACAACAAGAGCTGCGGCCACGAACCAGAAACGGGGGATGCTTGCTTTCATTGGCGTGAATCTCTAATACCTTCCCGCTCGTTAATCAATATTTTCATCAAATTTTATGATTCAAGTTCTCAGAAAAAATCAGCGGGCCCTCATGCTGGTGGTGGCCGTTTTGACGATTGTCGCATTCATTTTTCTCTACAATACGACGCAGCTTGACGAACTGGCCACGATCAAGAACCCGACGATTTACGGAAAGTCCCTCACGCCTCTTGCGATCGACCGTCAGGTCAAAAACTACCAACTCACGCTCGCCCTCGGGCAGTTCGAGCTTTTGCAGAAACTCGGCGGAACCTCTCAGGATCAAGATCGGGCGCTCACAGAGTTTGTCTGGAACCTCTTGGTTCTCCAGCATGAGTCGCGCGAACTCGGCATCGAACCAACAGACGATCAAGTCGCCAACCGCATCAAGGAGATTCCGATTTTTCAAGCTGCTGGGCAATTCGATCCCCTGAAATACGGCCAGTTCGTGAGCCAGCAACTCGCGCCGCGTGGATTCACGGAGCGCCAGCTTGAAGATGTGATTCGTGACTCCCTCCGACTTGAAGCTCTGAGCAAAATCGTGGAAGCCCCCGCCGCCATCGGCGAAGGCGAGATGCAGACGATGGCAAGGGCTTTTCAACCCGTCACAGCCAGCTATGTGAAGTTCGAGCGCAAGCAGGACGCTGAAAAAATCCAGATCACTCCGGAGGAAGTCGCCGCGATCCACCAGCAGAACCAATCCGCGCTCATGACGGATGAGACACGCGAAGCCCGTTGCGTGGTTTTTGCCCTTCCAGCCGACTCCAAGCTCGAGGGCAAAGACAAGGTCGACGCCCTGCAGAAACTCGCGAACGCCGCCAGTGAGATCACAGATTCCTTGGCTCAAGCCGGATCATCCCTCGAACAACTCGCCGCAAAGGCCGGCGCAAAGATCGTCAAACTCACCGCATTCGACCGCACGGGAAATCCAGCCCAACCATCCTCCACGCTCGATGCCGACACCATGTCCGACATTGCCCGCGCCTCATTCCTTCTTCCCAAAGCTGGCTCCACAAGCGATGTGATCCAGTCGGGGGATGCCTTCTACATCATCGAAGTCACAGCCTTGAATGCGGCCCGTCCCCTCACCCTCGACGAGGCCCGTCCCCGTATCGAAGCACAACTCCGCGCTCAGAAGGCCGAGCAAATTTTCACCGCCGACGCGACATCCGCAGCAAACGCGCTTCGCGCCGCCGTGGCCGGAGGAAAATCGTTCGCCGAGGCAGCAGCGGCGCAGAAGCTCAAAGTCGAGGAAATCAAAAATGTCGTAGCCGCCGCCGAATCGACATCCCCCGAAAATCAGGCCATCGCTGGATCCACTCTCCTGCTCAAAGAAGGTGAGGTTTCCAATCTCGAAGGCGCGCCCTGGGGTGCTTTTGTCGCCCAACTTCAGACCCGTGGTCCGGTCGATCAAATGGCCTTCGGCGCCCGTGAGTCACAGATTCGCGAGAGCGTGCTGCGCAACAAACGCGACCTCCTTTTCATGGAGTGGCTGCGCGTGAGCCGCGAAGCCGCGCGCATCACCATGCCAGTGGGCCGCCAAGGCTGATGGATCAAAAGATCGACGAGATTTTCGACGATGCCACGGGCGACATCGCCGTTGGCGATCTGGAGGCGGCTATCGAGAAATACCGTCGCTGTGTTGAGATGGATCCCGATTTTTTCGAGGGCTGGCACGCACTTGGCATGTCGCTCATGAAAAATGGCCGCAATGCCGAGGCCGTCGAAGCCGGGCTGCAAGCCGTGAAGCTGCGTCCGCAAGACATGCTCGCCTGGTCCAGTCTCTCGCTCTTCCATGTCCGCAACAACCAGATCAAGGAGGCCGAAGCCGCAGGCGGCAAGGCGCGCATTCTCTCCTGGGGCGGAAAAATCAAAACCGATTCCTGACACACCATGCCGAACACATTCTTTATCACCACCGCGATCGACTACACCAATGGCGCGCCGCACATCGGCCATGCCTATGAGAAGGTCCTCGCCGACGCCATAGCCCGCCACGAACGCCTCGCCGGGCGAGATGTTTTTTTCCTTACAGGCGTGGACCAGCACGGACAGAAGGTGCAGCAATCGGCCCAAAAGCGCGGCGTCGAGCCAGCGGAATTTGTCGCCGAAATCACCTCCCTCTTCGTGGAACTCTGGAAGAAACTCGACCTCAGCCACGACGCCTGGGCTGCCACCGTGGAGAATCTGCACAAATCCTGCGTGCAAGGCATGCTCGAGCGACTCTGGGACGAAGGCCAATTCTACAAAGCCACGCAGAGCGGCTACTACAGCGTGCGTCAGGAGCAATTCCTCACCGAAAAAGAACGCGGCCCCGACGGCGAGTTCGGCCCCGAGTGGGGCGAGGTCGTCGAGATCGAGGAGGAGAATTACTACTTCAAACTCGCCGAGCACCGAGACTGGCTGCTCAACCTCATCGACTCCCGCACGCAAGCCGGAAACCCGCTTGTCGTCCCGGATTTCCGCGTCGCCGAGCTACGAAACGCCGTCGAAAAACTCACCGGCGATCTCTGCATTTCCCGCCCGAAATCCCGCCTCACTTGGGGTATCGAGCTTCCGTTCGACCCAGCCTTTGTGACCTATGTTTGGTTCGACGCGCTCTCAAACTACATCAGTTTCGCCGGCTACGACGCCAAGCACGGAGCCGATCTGAGCCTCTTCAAATCACGCTGGCCCGCCCTGCATGTGATCGGAAAGGATATTCTGATCCCGCCCCACGGCATCTACTGGATGATCATGCTCCGCGCCCTCGGCTTCACCGATGCCGAGATGCCCACGCTCCTCGTTCATGGCTGGTGGAACATTTCCGGCGCCAAGATGAGTAAAAGCCTCGGAAATATCATCGATCCCGAAGTCCTCGTGGCCCGCTACGGGCAAGCCGCCGTGCGGTATTATCTACTCAGCGACATCTCCACCGGACGAGATGCCGATTTCAGCATCGAGCGACTCGAGCAGCGCTACAACGCCGAACTCGCCAACAGCCTCGGCAACCTGTTGAACCGCACCCTCAGCATGGCAAAACGCTACCGCAGCGGCATCCTGCGCCGCATGGACTCCCCGCTCGCCACCTTCGTTCAGGAAAAAACCGCCGCCTACGACGCGGCGATGTCATCCTATCAGGTCCAGGCCGCCATCGAAGCCGCGATGGAGATCGTGACCCGCTGCAACGCCTATGTGGAGGAAACCGCTCCATGGAAACTCGCCAAGGATCCGTCACAATACGAGAAACTCGACGAGGTCCTCTACACGCTCTCCGAGTCTCTGCGCATCATCTCGATCCTCATGTCACCGATCATCCCACGCGAAGCGGATGCCATACGCTCCCAACTCAACTGGCAAGGCGAAGCCTCCCTCGCCGCCACAGCATGGGGCGCGCTCCCGGAGGGCCACCAACTCGGCGAGCCAGTCCCGCTGTTCCCGCGCATCGAGCCGCAGGAGTAGAGCGACTCTGCCGGAAATGATCATTTCTCCGACTCCATTACCTATTCAAATGCCCAAGCCAGTCCGGTAGAATTAGGGTGAAGTGGTGTCCAAAATTTTTTCAAAAACAGGGACTTGACGAGTGTGGTATTTTTCAACCACACCAATGAAAGCATTCCTATGTTTAACGAAACCATCAAATCTCTTCGAATTCAGAAAAAATTAACTTTACGCGACTTCTGCGCGCAAAACGGCCTCGATCCCAGCAATTGGAGCAAGGTCGAACGCGGGGTGAATCCGCCTCCTGGCGACATCACTCTTCTGGAGCGGTTGGCGGATTTCTTTGGGCTCGCTGGCGCGAAAAAACTGTCTTTCATGGATGAAGCGGCTCTTCAAAGACGCGAAATTCCCGCGGATGTAGCAGATCACGCAATCCTTCAAAGGGCGCTTCCCGCCTTCTTTCGCGCGGCCCGGGGTCACGAACTCAGCGAGAAGGAACTGAAGAGCCTTGCTGAGGACATCAAGCAACTCCACACCGCCGACGCCCAGTAACCCATCCCACCCATGGAACATGTTTGGGACAAAATCGAAGAGCTGCGGGTCCATTTCGAAATCTTGAAAGAAGATCGCACGCCGATTGATGTTTTTACTTTTTTTGAAATCGATATCGGTCTGGACGCCATCCCATTTGATGACTTGGCTGCGAAGTATCGTGTGGATGCGGCCATCAAGGTGGATTTCAGCGGCATCTATCTGGATGCCGAGCAATACGCGTTGATGGAAAGAGGCCCGGAATGGAAACTCAACCGATTGCGCTTCACGGTGGCACATGAGCTCGCCCACTACTTTCTCCATCGGGATCTTCCGCAGGATTCCGATTTCAAATCCCTACACGATTTTGCGCTTTGGACGGCAAACAATCACGGCCGCAAATACACTGTGGAGCAGGAAGCAAATGAGTTTGCCGGGCGTCTGCTTGTTCCGGAAACACGGCTCGCGGCAATGTTTGACGAGTTTGCACCAGAAGCCGAACGATTGGTTCCAAATTTCATGACAAGCGGCCCGCTACGCGACAAATTCGCAGAAAAAATTGCACCTCGCTTTGGCGTGAACTCACAAGTCATCGCCGTCCGACTCGATCGCGACGGATTATGGACAGCCTCTTGAGTTGGATTCGAAGCAGGACGGCAGGCTGGTGAATCCAACTCGCGAGGAGCCGTAATTCAAATCTACGCCGCCTTCTCGCGGCGTTTTTCAAGCCAGGCTTTGAAGAATTCCCATGCGATTGGCAGGACTGAAACGACGATGATTCCGAGGATCACGAGCTTCATGTTTTTCTGCACGATCTCGAGCCCACCGAAGTAGTAGCCGCCGCCGAGGAAGATCCCGATCCAGAGGATCGCACCGGTCACATTGTAGAAGGCAAATTTCGAGTAGGTCATCGAGCCGACGCCAGCCACAAAGGGTGCGAAGGTGCGAACGATGGGAACGAAGCGGGCCAGAATGATGGCGCGTCCACCATATTTTTCATAGAAGGCGTGGGCCTTCATGAGGTGCGCCTTGTTGAGAAAGCGGCTCGATTCGTAGTGAAAGACCTTTGGTCCCAGCCATTTTCCGATCGCGTAGTTCACGCCGTCGCCGACGATGGCCGCAACCAGAAGCAAGGGAGTAATTATGGTCCAATCGATCAGCCCTCTACCAGCCAGGGCCCCGACAGCAAAAAGCAGGGAATCGCCGGGCAAAAAAGGCGTCACGATGAGGCCGGTCTCACAGAAAATGATAGCGAAAAGCAGGGCGTAAATCCACACATCGTAGTTTGTGATAAACCACTCGAGGTGCTTTTCGGCGTGCAGGAAAAAATCAATAAACTCGCTCATCGCGGTGTTATGCTCGGACGCCATGTCCAAGGCAAACAGAATCTGGCAACATTAGCCCCGGCGCGCCGCGTTCCGACTGGCGCGCATCTGCAGCAACTCGACCAGCAAAGCAAATCCCATTGGCAGGTAGAGATATTCCTTGTCCACATGCTTGTGCATTCCCTCCAGAATCAGCGTCATTCCGATGCAAACCAGGAATGACAACGCGAGAATTTTGAGAGCCGCATGCCGCACAACGAAGTCGCCAATCGGCTTGGCAAATGCCAGCACCGCCCCGAAGGAAACCAGCACCGCGAAAATGATAACCTGCATGTAGGAGGTCAGACCCACGGCCGTGATCACCGAATCAATCGAAAAGACCGCATCCAAAAGCAAAATCTGCACGATGGCCGAGGCGAAGGTCATCGTCACCGCCCCGCCAAGCCCCGTGCCGCCAGCCGACGATGGATTTTCCACACAGTGGTGGATTTCCTTCACGGCTTTCCAAGTGAGAAAAAGCCCGCCAGCCAGCAGAATGATGTCTTTCATAGAAAGCTTGAATCCTGCGAGCGAGAGAACCGGGTCCGTCATGCTGATCAACAGGCTCGCCCCGCACCACCAGAGTGATGACCAGGATGTTGTCGATTCCAAGGACCAACTCAAGCGCCACCAGCAGCGCCAGAGTCGCCCACGCTCCGGGCGTTTGAATCCAGCCCGCCGACCAATCCACAACCCCGGCCGCGTTGGCCGATTCCGCGCCAAATGCGCTCCCACACAGAAAAAAACCGCACAAAATGAAGAGAAGAAGGTTCCGCATGGCGGCGACTATGGCGAAAGTCTGGATATTTTCCAACCTGCATCCATGCGCGTGTAGAGAAGGCGGTCGTGCAGACGATCCGCCCCACCCTGCCAGAATTCGATTGTCTCCGGCACGACACGGTAACCGCCCCATCCCTCGGGCTTCGGCACATTCCCATCGGCAAACTGTTTTTTCAGCTCCTCAAATCTTGAAACAAGCACCTCGCGCGATGGTATCACGGAACTTTGCTCGGACACCCAGGCCCCGATACGGCTGCCGAACGGGCGGCTGAGAAAATACTCCAGCGACTCGGCCTCGGAAATTTTCTCCACCTTGCCGGCAACCTCGACCTGACGCTCCAGCGTGATCCATGGAAACAACAGAGCTGCCTGCGGGTTTTCCGTCATCTGCTGCGCCTTGCGGCTTTCGTAGTTCGTGAAAAACACAAACCCCCGCTCGTCGATTCCCTTCAACAAAACCGTGCGGCACGAAATACGGCCCGAGTTATCCGCCGTGCCCAGCGTCATGGCATTCGGCTCCAAAATCCCCGCGCTCCTCGCC
>JBIKUM010000250.1:0-4498 GCA_044347585.1 Terrimicrobiaceae bacterium | reverse complement strand
CCTACAAACAAAACCGCTCCTCGATGCCGGACGACCTCCGCCCGCAGGAGGAATGGCTCCAGAAAAACATCGAACTCCTCGGCACACAGAGCGTCGAACTCCCAAATACCGAAGCCGATGATCTCATCGCCTCCTATGCCATCGCTGCGCGGAATGCCGGAACTGAAGTGGTGATCGCAACCAACGACAAGGACATCCTTCAACTCGTGGATGACAACATCCACATCTACTCCACGAATAAAACCGACATCAAAGAAGGCAGCTTCGCCCTCCTCGGGGCGGCCGAGGTCGCCGAAAAATGGGGCGTTCCGGCCGCGCGGATCGCCGATGTGCTGGCTCTCACGGGCGATAGCTCGGACAACATCCCCGGCGTCCCGGGAATCGGCGGGAAAACGGCTGTTCAGCTCGTGACCGCGCACGGTTCCGTCCAAACCATGCTGGAAAATACCTCCCTGATCGAGAATCCCCGCCTTCGCGAAAAAATCATCACCGGTCGTGACGTCATCACCGCAAACCGTGAAATGGTGCGCCTCGACGACGACCTCCCACTGCCTGTTACCTGGGAATCCCTCGAAATCTTGCCGCACTACCCGGAACTCATCGCGGCGCTGAGGGATTGCGAATTCAAATCCCTGGTCAGTGAGATCGAGATTGAGTCTGGCAAATCCAAGCAGGCACTCCAGGAACTCCAAGGCGAGCTTTTTTAAGAAAACAAAAGAGGCTCTCCCTTTCGGAAGAGCCTCTTTTATTTGAGAACCACTCAGGGCGCTTTTTAGCTGATGAGTCGAAGGATCGACTGCGTCGCCATATTCGCCTGGGCGAGCATCGCCGTGCCGGCCTGCTGCAGGATGTTGTAGCGGGCAAGCTTCGTGCTTTCGTCGGCCACATCCACATCGAGAATACGGCTGTTGGCGGCTTCGAGGTTGGTTTTGTTCACCGCGAGCATGTCTGCGGCAAAGGTCAACCGGGATTGCTCGGCGCCGTTGTTCGCCCGGATGGTTGCGAGGTCTTGGATGGCCGTTTGGATGGTAGCAACTGCTGCCGTCGCTCCAGCAAAGGAGCTGATGTCCATTCCCGCTCCAGTGGTTGTTCCCACGGAGGCACTAATGTGCTCCAAGTCTGCTTGGGTGATCCCCACAGTTTGGGCACCATCATGGGATGTAACCACTGTCAATGTGCTGGAGGAGTCCAATGTTGCACCTGGCGTGGCGCCTGCGTCGAACAAGCTGATGCCATTGAATTTCTCGCCGACCATGAGGTTCAGCTGACCTTTCAACTGATTCAGTTCGGTGTTGTAGAGGCTGAGATCCGTCGTCGTTTTCGTCACATCCTGGGCCAGAGTGGCCAGTTCGGACATGCGATTGAGGATTTTATCCGCCGTCTTGAGCACTCCATCCTGAGTTTGCAGGAACGAGAGCGAGTTGTTTACATTGGCCAATGTGGCATCCGTCCGGCGGATCGATGCACTCATCTTCATGGACACAGCGAGACCGCCGGCGTCGTCGAAAGATGAGTTGATGCGTGAACCGCTGGAAAGCCTGTTAAGGCTGCGTTGGAGGTTTACATTGGTGTTGCTGAGGTTGTAGGCCGCCGATGTGGCTGCAGAGTTGGTGTTGATGACTACTGACATATCCTTTGTCTTTCTATGGTGCGAAGTCCGTTTCGCCGTCGGGCTGCTTTAATTCAGTGCTCAGCCTCACTGGGTGGAGATTTTCTCCTCCCTTAAACATCGGCACACCCCAGGACGGGCTTGAGAAATTTTCCGAGTAAATATAGTCCGACAAGTGGTTTGGATGAATAGATGACAATCGTTTCGAATAGAACAATTGGATTGGCGCGAAATTTGCTTGCAGAAGCAGCATCCGTGCCCAAGTCTTCGATTGAAATATGGCAGGCATGCAACAAGTCGCAAAGATGGCGCTCCAGCAATCGCTGTCGCCGCAGATGCAACAGAGCCTGCATCTGCTGCAAGCGCCGTTGGCCGAGCTGAAGCAGCTTGTGGACACCGAACTGCGGGCCAATCCCGCCTTGGAGGAACTTGTTCCCGAAAGAGCCACTGAAACCCAGCAGGAGCAGGCCAGCCCGCTTGAGGAGCAGTGGGGCGAATACTACACGCAGCGCTCCTCGGGCGAGACATGGACGCGCGAGGCGCTCGACAAGCGGCAGCATTTTCTAGACTCCCAAGTGCGCCCACCCACGCTCCCCGAACACCTTTTGGAGCAACTCCACACAGCGTCATGGCCCAAGGGGGACGCGGTTGTCGCCGTAGAAATCATCGGCAACTTGGATGACGGCGGATACCTGCGCTCGACGGTGGATGAAATCGCCGCCGAAGTGGATTGCCTGCCGGACGAAGTCGAGCGGGTCCTCGAAAAAGTGCAGGAATTCGATCCCCCGGGGATTGCTGCACGGAACCTCGCCGAGTGCCTCCTGATTCAACTCAAGAGACAGGGGCGCCAGTATTCAACTGAGACGCGCATCGTCCGCCACTATCTGGATGAACTCGGCCGCAAAAAGCTGAACGAGATCGCCAAGGCGCTGGATCTTGATCCCAAGGAAATCCAACACGCCGCCGAGTTGATCGCACGGCTCGACCCAATGCCCGGCCGCGCCTATGCGTTGGACACCAATCAGGTTGTAACGCCGGAGGTGATCGTGGAATACGACGGCGAGGACTACACCGTGAGTCTGAACAGCGATGAAATACCCCGCTTGAGGATTTCGGATTCCTACAAGGACATGCTCGCAGGCTCCTCGAAAGAAGTCCGGGAATACCTGCGCGATAAAATACGAGGCGGAAATTTTTTCATCAAAAGCATCCAGCAACGCCAGCAGACGATTCTGAATATCGGCCGCGAGATCGCCGTGCGTCAGCGGGAATTTCTTGAGCGAGGCCCCTCGCACTTAAAACCCATGACCATGAGCCAGGTGGCGGATGCCGTTGGCGTTCACGAGACCACAGTCAGCCGCGCAGCCGCTGGAAAGTTCATTTCCACCCCGCAGGGGATTTTCGAGATGAAGTATTTCTTCACCCACGGCTACACAAATAGCGACGGCGAGGGCGTGAGCAATGAGAGCGTGCGGCAGGCGATCGCACAGATCGTGCGCGAGGAGAACCACCGCAATCCCTACAGCGACCAGGATATCGTCAAACTCCTCTCAGACCGAGGCCTCGGCGTGGCGCGCCGCACGGTTGCGAAATACCGCGAACAACTCGGCATTCTTCCGAGTCATCTCCGGAAGGCGTTCTAATTACCCCCGCTTCTTACGACTCGCCTTGGCGTAGGTAGCCTTCTTGCGAATCGGCGGCGCGCCTGTTGTGGAGGTGCCGTTTTTGAGTTCAGCGATCTGATCACGCAGAAGCGCAGCCCTCTCATACTCGAGACGCGATGCGGCATCGGCCATATCGCGCTCCAGTTCCCGAATCAGCTCAGCCGCGTCAAAACCGGCAGAGTCCTCGCGGAGGATTCCCTGCTCAACCTCGCGGCCTTTGACAATGACATGAAGACTTTCCTGAACCGCCCGAACGACGCTGCGGGGCGTGATGCCGTATTCCTTGTTGTGCGTCTCTTGGCGGTTCCGGCGGTATTCGGTGATATCCAGCAGATCGCGCATGCTACCTGTGATGGTATCCGCAAACAAAACAACCTCGCCATTGAGATGGCGTGCAGCACGACCAGCGGTCTGGATGAGGCTCGTCCGACTCCGCAGGTAGCCTTCCTTGTCGGCGTCGAGGATGCAAACCAAGGAAACTTCGGGCAGGTCGAGGCCCTCGCGGAGCAGATTGATGCCGACGAGAATATCGCAATCACCCGCGCGCAGAGTGCGGAGAATTTCCACCCGCTCGATCGTATCGATGTCGCTGTGGAGATAGCGCACACGAAGGCCGATCTCGCGAAGGTAGTCGGCGAGGTCTTCGGCGGTCTTTTTTGTGAGTGTTGTAATGAGAACCCTCTCGCCAATCTCGATGCGCCGACGGCAGAGCTCGATGGTTTCATCAATCTGGGCCTTGAGTGGACGGACTGTGATCCTCGGATCCAAGAGGCCGGTCGGGCGAATGATCTGCTCGACCACAAGCTTCGCCCCGGGTGTTGTGACATCGAGTTCCTTTGCCGAGGGAGCGGCATGCTTCAGTCCGGCGGCCTTGCCACCCTCGCCGAATTTGTTTTCGGCATTGGGAATCCACGCCGTGTTGCCGACCACACTGTTGTTGATTTCAAACCCTCCGGGAGTTGCGCTGACATAGACAAGCTGGTTCGCCGTCTCCATGAACTCACTGAAATTCAGCGGACGGTTGTCCAGAGCGCTAGGTAGCCGAAACCCGTATTCCACAAGAACACTCTTGCGCGAGCGGTCTCCCGCATACATGCCGCCGATCTGGGGAACCGTGGCATGGGACTCGTCAATGACCAAGAGGTGATCCTTCGGCAAAAAGTCCAAAAGCGTGTAAGGGCGTGAGCCCGGGGGACGCCCAGTAAGGTGACGCGAATAGTTCTCG
>JBIKUM010000249.1:0-4501 GCA_044347585.1 Terrimicrobiaceae bacterium | reverse complement strand
TCAATGAAACAGGGTCGGATCACAGCCCTTACAACATCATCAGTTCCCTCGCCTACGAGCCGGTCACTCTCTCCGTCAGCCCGCATTGGTTGCCGGATGTGAGCGCGAAGGATTTTGCGCGGGTCACAAAAAAACACGATGTGGCCGCGCTGCGCGAGGGGCCGGTGCGCTACGGCGCGGTCAAGGCGCTCAAGCGCGAGCTTCTGGAGCTGGGGCATAAAAATTTCCGGAGTGCCAAGGGGAATAAGGCGCGGGTCCGAGAGTTTGAAAAATTCCAGAGTATCGAAAGCGAATGGCTTGAGCCCTATGCGCTCTTCCGGGCCTTGATCGCGTGGAACAACAACGATGAGGTCACCAGCAACTGGCCCGAGGAGCACCGCACCCCGGCGACTGCGCGCGAGTGGTTGGCCGCGTTGGATGAAAAGCAGGCGGAGCTTTTCCACGAGAAGGTCGATTTTTTCAGCTATGTCCAATGGGTGGCTCATTCGCAGTGGCGGACCGTGCGCAGCGAATTCGACAAGCTTGGCATGGCTCTGATGGGTGACATTCCGGTCGGCGTGAGTCTTTACAGTGCGGATGTGTGGGCGGAGCCCAGGATATTCGATCTGCAGCGCTCCAGCGGGGCGCCGCCGGAGAAGGTTTTCAAGAGCGATCCCTTCACGGAAAAGTGGGGGCAGAATTGGGGTTTCCCGCTCTACAACTGGCAGGCGATGGCGAGGGATAATTTCGCTTGGTGGCGTCGGCGTCTCGAAGCGACGCGTTCGGTTTTCCACCTGCTGCGTGTTGACCATGCGCTGGGATTTTTCCGCATCTACAGCTTTCCTTGGCGTCCTCAGGAGAATCCGCGGTTCACGGACCTCACACCCGAGCAGGCTAAGGAAATCACTGGCGGCCTGCTGCCAGGCTTTGTGCCCTTCGATGACAGCACGCCGGAGAACCGCGAATACAATCGACGGCAGGGCGAGATGCTTTTCCGCATGATCCTCGAAGAGACAGGGCCATATCGCCTCATCGCCGAGGATCTGGGAGAACTCTCGCCTTATGTGAGGCCAACCTTGGAGTCGCTCGACATCCCTGGTTTTAAAATCCCGCAGTGGGAGCGTGGTGGCAACGGGGCGATGATTTCCGGTTCCGATTATGCCCGGCTGAGCCTCGCCACATTCGCCACGCACGATCACCCACCGGTGAGGCAATTTTGGGAGGATTGGAATGAGATAGCGAAAAATCCAGAAACGCGGGAGCATGTTGTCGCCGAGATGCGTGAGTTGCTCGCTTTCTGCGGCCGTGCGGATATCGAAGTCCCCTGCGCTTTCACGCCCGAAATTCACGATGCACTCATCAAGGGCCTCTTCGCCTGTAATTCCTGGCTCGCTGTTCACCAGATCACGGATGTTTTTGCTCTGCGCGAGCGCTTCAATGTGCCGGGTGCCGTCGGCGACCAAAATTGGACCTGCCGAGTGCCGGGATTCATCAAGGATTGGCCCAAGCTTTTCAAAAACGAAATCCAAACGACCTCGGCCGCCTTGCAATCGACTGGGCGCATCTGAAGGGCGCGTGTTGCACCGCTGGCGAAAAACATCCACACTTCACGCATGAGCACTGCCACAGACGCCGCCCTGCCCGACGCCGGAGGCCACTTCGGCCAATACGGCGGGATGTTTGTTCCCGAGACGCTGATGACCGCCCTGCGCGAATTGGAAAATGAATACCATGCCGCGCGCAAGGATCCGGAATTTCGAAAGGAACTCGCCGCGTTGCTGGGTGATTTTTGTGGTCGTCCCACGCCGCTCTACTTCGCCGAGCGGCTCACGCAGAAGCTCGGCGGCGCGAAAATTTATCTCAAGCGCGAGGATCTGCTGCACACCGGCGCCCACAAGATCAACAATGCCATTGGGCAGATCTTGCTCGCTCGCCGCATGGGCAAAACCCGAATCATCGCGGAAACCGGCGCCGGTCAGCATGGCGTCGCCACGGCCACAGCCGCCGCGCGATTTGGATTTGAGTGCACGATTTACATGGGCGCGGTGGACATGGAACGCCAGGCCCTCAATGTCGCTCGCATGCGTTTTCTCGGAGCCAAAGTCGTCGGTGTCACTGCCGGCCAGGCCACGCTCAAGGAGGCGATCAACGAAGCCATGCGCGACTGGGTCACCAATGTCCGCAACACCCACTACATCTTGGGTAGCGCGCTTGGCTCGCATCCGTATCCCATGATCGTCCGGGATTTTCACCGCGTCATAGGCGACGAAACCCGCCGCCAAATCCTCCAGCGCGAGGAACGCCTGCCGGACCTTCTTGTCGCCTGCGTGGGAGGCGGCAGCAATGCGATCGGCTTCTTTTATCCGTTTCTCAAAGATGAATCCGTGAAGCTCACCGGCGTCGAAGCCGGCGGCGACGGCATCGTGCGCGGACGCCACGCCGCACGCTTTCAAGGCGGTAAACTCGGAGTCCTCCAAGGCACAAAAACCTGGCTCCTTGCCGACGCAGACGGCCAGATCGAGCTCACCCACTCCGTCTCCGCGGGTCTCGATTACGCCGCCATCGGGCCCGAGCACAGCTACTACCGCGACTCCGGTCGTATCGATTACGACTACGCCACCGACGCCGAAGCCCTCTCCGCCTTCCGCGCTCTGGCCGAGATCGAAGGCATCATCCCCGCCCTCGAAACCGCCCACGCCATCGCGCATGTCATCAAAGTCGCCCCAACGATGGCGAAGGAAGCCATCCTCATCGCCAACCTCAGCGGCCGTGGTGACAAGGATGTGAGCCAGGCGGCGGAGATTTTGTTGAAGGAATGAATCCTGCTTTTGAAGACAGACAAGTCGCTCAAAAAATCCTTCAGGGGATGGGCGGGGATGAGGTTTGGGTCTTTGGTTCGCGCGCCAGGGGTGACAACCAAGAAGACAGCGATTTGGATTTGATTGTTTTGGTTCCCGATTCCAATGAACCCCGGCATGTCAGGTCGCGTCGCGCCCGGGGAATAGTGGCTGATGTTCCAAGGGCGATGGATGTTTGTGTGCTGACCCGCCAAGAATGGGAAAGGCAGGTCCATATCGTAAATACATTGCCCTTTTTAGCCCGCAATGAAGGCCGCATTCTTGCCAAACGCCATGGATGAAGTGAGAACCATTGCCCTGGAGTGGATGGCCAAAGCCAAGAGGGATCTGGAGGCGGCGCAACGCATGATTGATTGCGCAGACCCTTTGCTCGATACCGGAACCTACCACTGCCAACAAGCTGCGGAAAAGGCCCTGAAAGGCTGGCTCACTTTCCGGTCTGTATCCGTAACCAAGACGCATGACTTGGTGCATTTGGTGCGTGAATGCCAAAAGTTGGATGCGGGTTTTCAGGAATTGTTTGAGATGGCAGATTTCCTCTCGCCTTTCGCTGTGGATTTTCGATATCCGGGAGATATGTTTGAACCTCCACTTGAAGAGGCGGAGCTGGCCCTCCGGGCCGCTGAAAAAATCGTTCACAGCATCTCCGAAAAAATCCACTAATTACTGGTTCATGACATCCTTTGCACACCACCAATTTCTGCGCGGATTGCAAATCTATCATTCAAACCTCAGCGGTTGCGGCGACAAGGATGTGAGTCAGGCTGCGGAGATTCTTCTGGCGTGATGACCGAGCGTCGCGCAGAACACCGCGCGTTGAAAGTCGCTTTCTTCTTTATTGGGATGCCTGTGGGGGGGGCGGAGGATTTTGCTCTTGGAGTTTATCCCCATCTCGCTCCCGAGGTGGACGCTCGTTTTGTATGCCTTCGTGAATTGGGGATGCTTGGCGAGGAGGCATTAGCAGCGGGTTGGCCGGTTGAATTGATGCCGCTTTTTCCCAAGAAACGCATCAGCCCACTGGCTGTGTGGAAGTTTTCCCGTTGGCTGGAGCGCGAGGGGATCGATGTGGTTCATTCACAGACTTACCATGCTCATCTTTTTGGAGTTGCAGCCGGCCGCTTAGCGGGAGTCCCCGCGATTGTGCACCAGCAAAAAACGCTCGGAGAGATGCCGCTACGCAAGAGGGTTTTGTTCCAGCTCTGTTTGAGAGGTGCAAAAAAAATTCTCACACTTTCTGCGCAGACGCGTGCGGAAATCAGTTCAAGATTTTCTATCCCCTCAAGCTTGGTTGAAGTGGTGCCGAATGCAATTGATGACGATCTTTTTCGACCCACTGGTGACAAGCGTGTTATCAGAAAAAAACTCGGTCTTCCCGAGGATGAGATTATCTTTGGGACGGTAGCCTCTCTGCATCCTGTGAAAAATCACAAGGCGACCATTGAAGCGCTGGCCATATTGCGCCGCCGAGGCCTGAGGCCCAAAGCCGTTTTTGTGGGTGATGGCGTGGCGCGCAAAGAGCTCGAAAATTTTGCGCTGGAGCACGGGGTCTGGGAGCAGATTGTTTTTGCCGGACGGCGGCGACCATCGGTCCCGTGGTTTCAGGCCTTGGATTTCTTTGTGCTGCCTTCGTTTTGGGAAGGCCAGGCGCTCGCGTTGTTGCAAGC
>JBIKUM010000476.1:0-4502 GCA_044347585.1 Terrimicrobiaceae bacterium | reverse complement strand
ATCACCGTCACCGGCACGGCGGACAAAAGCGAGGCCACGGTCACCGTCAGTATCGATACGGGATCCGATAAAATCGATGGATTCTGGGAAGGCACTCTTACCATCTCCGGCCAATCACCCACCGGCACCGAGCTGGACGGACAGGAAAAGCGCACCCCCAAGAAAACAACCTTCACCTTCACCGTTCCAAAAGGCAGTTCGGCAACCCAAACCCTATACATAGAAGGCATCAAACACAGCGATAGTCTCAAGGATGTTAAAATCAATGCCAGGATCGAAGCCCCTGCTGGAATCACACCCGATCCCGACAACAGACCTTTCCGCGCCAGCAGCCTGGCTGCCACTCCTCTTGAGATCACTGTCTATCAGGTGGATCTCGATGTGGATTCGAACAATAACGAGGGAACGGAATTTACTTCAGGAAGCGACGAGGAAGATAAAATTGAGGCTTCGGAAAAGGAGGACGCCAACGGCAGCAAGCGACCTGGGAAGATAGTTATACCAAGCAGTCAAACCAACTCCGATGGAGACGATGTCCCGGATTTTGCCGACGGCTTCAACCTGCCGTTCATGGGAACAGTGAACGAACTCGCACAAGTTTCACAAACATTGAAATTCGTCCCTGTTCAGGTGGAACTCAAGGCACCCTTCGACACCGCAAGTGCCAAGGTCAAATTCACCTATGGCCCTGTATCAAAACCCGAACTGTCAGAAGAAGGTATTGGGGTTACCGGTGCAGGCACGCCGGAAGACCCCTATGTTTTCAATCTCAACAAGGGCGGCATGAGGCTATGGAAAAAGAAAGCGACTGAAAGAACCTCCGGTGAAGCAGTTCCCGATGGAGATTTCATCCCCGCCTATACGGAGATCAATTGGTCTGACATTGCCACCGATATCAGCACACCCCGAATCGCCAAGCTCTATCTGGAATACGTGGATAAAAGCACACCAGAAGCCGCTGGCCTCAAACCCATCACGGTGACCGTCACCGGAAACGGAGAGACCACCGATGATCAGGTGAATGTTACCCTCCTGCCGGTGGACTTAGCGGTGGATGCGAACCGCGACGGAAATGTCGAATTTGGTATCGATCAAACAACGTCTGCTCATCCATATCGTTTCTGGATTAACAATGATCGTGATGTAACTGAAGATGTAGAAGTGCCAGGTTCAACAGAAGATTCGGCAGATGGAGTTGTAATAACCCAACGAGATTTGGAAGACTTTAGCCGCATTCAATTGATGGTCGGCGGGTTTCATGATCAGCTAAAAAATGGTGATATTCAAGTCACCATGAAATTCAAATCAGGTAGTGTTGTAGGCAATCCTGCAATCAACCTGATGTGGCACAGAGACGAAGACGGTGATCTAGACTATTTGCATGATTCTGAGATCGCACTTAGGCATTTGTATTCTGGATTGATGATGGGGAAAGTAGACAAAAATTCAGGGTATACATTTGATGCTGATTTCTGGACAGGTAACAATACTTGGTTCTACGAGCCGATTACAACGGATAAGCCTTATCGAAACCTGCTATTTGAAGGGCTGAGTGAGGGGAAAGGAGAACTGGTGCTTGAATTTAAGAAGGGAAATGACGTTCTCGGAGAAACCTGTTCCTGCTGGATCAATCTTCTGGATGTTCGCAAAATGTATCAGCGTGCGAAAGTGACTCCTGACGATCCGGACGACTTCACAGAACCGAGTGCCTTTGTTGGAGCATTTAATAACCCGACTATTACGCCGCCGGTGCCAAACATTGGCTGGGTTTGGGATCCGAATGGGAAAGACTTCATTGAAGACCCAGAGGAGGAAAAGGAATACCTCGTTTTTGTGCATGGTTGGAATATGACCTACGAAGGTTCCCAAAAATATGCAGAGACCATGTTCAAGCGGCTATGGCAGACTGGATACAAAGGCCGCTTCGCCTTTGTGAGATGGCCAACGTATTCGGGAGTATTCACATACAACGCTAGCGATTATCGAGCTTGGTTGTCAGGAAAAGGAGTAGCTGCGTTCGTTAATAGCCTTCCCTCAAGTTATGTGAGAAATATAGCCGCTCACAGCATGGGGAATGTTGTTGTCAGCTCTGCACTCAGGGAAGGAATGCAGGTTGAAAACTATGCTCTCTTGAATGCAGCAATACCTGCAATGTGTTACGATGGACGAGAGGCTCTATATGAGTTCGACAGAGAGACTCCAGACGGTGATGCTGACCTAGTAACAAAAGCTCTTGGGTTTAAGGAAAAAATGTCACAAACAAATGGGGCAAGACTAATTAATTTTTATCTTTCGAATGATTCGGCTTTAACAGGTAAAATTAATGTTCCCATAGTAGGAGACGTGTTTGGATGGGAAGATAATAATGCACACTATAAACCTGAATCGTTCAATCTGGGAACGACAGGTTACGACTACGATCCAGACCGGACTGCTGGCACCAAGGTCTATCTTACGTTCTTGACCGAATTTGGCCGTCACCTGCGTTCTTCCCATGAATCCGCAGCATATGCGACGGCATCAAGAACAAAAACTGTAGGAGCAGATGGGCGCACCGCCGGTGTAATTAATGATAAAGTAGATATGGACGTTCAATATGGATTCGGTGAAACGCATAGCGCGGAATGGCAATGGCGTATTCAAAAAACCCACCGCTTTTACCATGATTTGATGGATAAATTAGACCTCAACCCAATACCGTAACCATGAATAGGACTTTGAAATACGGGCTTTCTTTTTTGCTCTTAGTAGTCGTTGCGGTGGTTTTGTTTTGGCCGAAACCCTCAGGCAACAAAGAATCTAGTGACGATAGAATACCGCCACGAGTATCAAGAAACCGTGACTCGTCAACTCAAGAAAATTTGGGCAATGTGCCTCCTGTTAAAGACAGTTTGTCTGCAGAAAAACTTAGGAAAATTGAGCGTGCGAAGGGGGAAAGTAAATTAGAAAGAATGAAAGAATTGATCAGGAGTGATTACAATACGCCGCTTGATGTTTGGGGGAAAGTCATTGATCAGGATGGTAATCCACTCGCCGGAGTAAAAGCTGAAATTGTTGTGGATGAACATGAAGCAAATAAGAGCTACGTTGTTTTATCAGACAAAGAAGGGTTGTTCGAGCTCTTAGGAAAAAGAGGTGCTAGGGCTCGTATCAAAGTTTCGTTGCTTGGTTATGCTTCCACTTCCAATGAAGAGATTGGTTCTAATATATCAGATCGAACAATTTACTATGCACCGAAATCTAAGCCAATGCCTGCTTACGCCCCACCAACTCAAGATAACCCTCAAGTCTTCGTTCTTCGTAAAAAAAATCCGGTAGCGAACCTTGCTTATACCCTCAAGAATTGTGTATCTGTTAGTAAGACTGGCGTTGCTCAGAAAATAGAACTGAAATCAGACGGAAAAACAGTAGAAGTCGAAGTTCGCTGTTGGTCTTCTTGCCCAGTTCCTTTTACTTACGATAAGTATGATTGGCGAGCTGATATTCAGATTGCAGGAGGAAAGCTGCAATCGATTACCGAATCTGAACCCGTTACAGCCCCGGTTGATGGTTACCAGTCCGTCTTCAAAGTAGAGATGCCGAAGAATACAGAAGAAAATTGGCTGCGGAACAGTCCAAACGGGTCAAGAGACTTTTGGGTTAAGTTTGACGATGGAACTTATGCCAAAGCACGTATTGAGGTTAAAACGGGACGAAAGCACGAAGTCGATGCGGAGGTCTGGTATAACCTAGATGGAACAAATACCTTTGAGCAATGATATCCAACGGTGCCCATCATTAAGTGTTCCCAGACAAAAAGTAGTGTTTGGGGTCGGTCCTTTGGTATTGATGTTGATAGATTGTTCTGATTGGGTTTCGGATGATGGGATCTGGTGGGATTGGTGTAAGCGGGGTCCATAGCGCCGTGTGAAGATTCTGGAGATCCTATAGCATAGATGCCAGAGATGCCAGACCTCTGACAAAAATGCCAGAGGGGCTCTGTTGAGCGCTCACTCACAAGTGGATTTAAACTTTGCCAAATAGACGATTTGTTTGTAAATTGGCTCCGCGGCACCGAGAGCAATGCGGGTTGTGGCCGTATTCCATTCGATATCCGATTAGACCATGAACGAAACACAGGAGAAGCTGACGTGAAGCGGGTTGCATGGATCACGGTGTCTATTGTGGTTGTTGCCGCTGCGGGGTGGCAAATGGCGCGCCGACACGATGGTGCGCGCAAGCACGCAGATGCGCGAAACCGGGGAGAGGTGCCCGCCGTGCATTCCAAACGAGAGGCCGCCGCTCCCATGGAACCCGCAGACATCGACCTCGCCACCTCCGGCAACACGGGTGATGTGCACAGCATGGCGGTGAGCGCGCTCGTGGACATGGCGAAGAAACACCAACCACTCGCCGCCACGGACATGCAAACGCTGCTCGCCTTCATCGATGGCCCCAAGCCGGAGGGTCTGACGGACGGCGATTGGGAAACGCGGGTGAACGTCATCCTCAACGCCCTGCGG